>JAIRZX010000536.1:2500-26437 GCA_031267005.1 Deltaproteobacteria bacterium | reverse complement strand
AAGTAATGTTAACTAGAATGGCAACAACTTACCCCCTATTGAGACTAACCGTCTTTTCCGGCGGCATTATGAGCCGTCGGGCGTCCGGCAATAATAGGGAAGGAGCCACCCCTTTCACGGGAAAGGACCCATTCGGGCCTTACCCGGCGGGTCCGTCAGGAAGCCTTGGGCGTCGGCTCCGCCCTCAGACCCTGGACTCGAGGCCCAGTAGAGCGGGTACGGGGGCGGGTACGGGAGATTGCGGGAGGGAAACGTTAAAACCAACAGGCCGGCGAAATTCAGGCGTCCTGCGTCCGAATTGAAAGAGCCGCGGGATGAACCCGGATCATTCCGGGGAAAACCGCCCATGAAGCAGATAATAAAAATTAACAGTTTGCGGAATAGGAGACGGCGCGATCTCTCGCGTCCACCGTTGCAGAGCCGCTAAGAAAGTTCCGCAACGCCATAAGTTGTGGTACAATCGGCCAGAACGTCAACCTGCCCGTTCGACCCCCGCCTGACCGCCACGCGCCGTAAAAGGAGCCCCGCGACTAATGACAGAGAAAGCCCCGGTCCTGGTAGTCCACGACGACGGAGTGACACTGGCCGCCCTGAAGGCGACGCTGGAGAGCATAGACCGTTCTGCCGAGACTGCGACAGACCCGGACGAGGCCATGAAGCTCGCCGACTGGAAAAAGTATTCCCTGATCCTCCTGGACGTCGGCACCGAGGGCTGCAACATAGAAGCCATGCGGGCGATCAAGGAGGGGGCGGGGCCCAACTCCCTCACGCCCTTCGTCGCGATGTCTTCCCGCAAGAGCGACCCCTTCGCGGTGGAAGCTTTCATGGCGGGGGCGGACAACCACCTGCCCTTAAAGGACGCGCTCTCCCGCTGGAACCTGTTGAGCGTCGTCAACCAGGCAGTCGCCCTCCTGGAATGGGAGGAAGACGGGGGCTTGGCCGGAGCCCGGGCCGAAGCCGAATGGGCCAGGTCAAGGCAAGCGCCCCCCCCGCCGCCCCTCCCCTCGGCCAACGGGCTGGTCTGGCGCTCCGAGGCGTTCGGCAAGACGATCGAGGAAGCTCTCTCGGTAGCCCGCTCCGACTCGACGGTGCTCCTGACCGGCGAAAGCGGCACGGGCAAGGGGTGTCTGGCCAGGCTCATCTGGAAGAACTCGCGCAGGGCGAACGGCCTCTTCGTCGTGATGGACTGCAGGGACCAGAACGGGCGCCCCGCGAAAGCCATCTCCCCCAACGGCACCGCTTCCGCATTCGACAGCATAATGGGCATGCCCATGTGGGAGGCGGGCGGCCTCGACGGAGGCACGATGTTCCTGGAGAGGGTGTGCGGGGCCTCCGAGGATTTCCAGGCCCGGCTCCTCATGCCGTTGAACGCGGGAGTGTTCAGGTCGATGATATCCGGAGGCCTCGAGAAGGCGAACATGCGGTTCATCGCGTCCGCCGAGAACAATCTCGGCGATTTGGCCTCGAAAGGCGCCTTCCTCGACGACCTGAACCTCCTCTTGAACGTGAAGCCTATCGCCGTCCCCCCTCTCCGCGAACGCCCGGGGGACGCCGAAGCGCTGTTCGGGCATTTCGTTGCCCTTTACGCCAAAAGGCTCGGAAAGAAAATCCAGGGGCTTGGCGACGAAGCCCTCGAGACCGTAAGGAACTATCCCTGGCCCGGCAACGTCTCCGAGCTCCGTGCCGCCGCCAGGAGGGCGGCCGCAAGATCGGAGGGCCCCCGCGTGACCGCTGGCGAACTGGGGAAGCTTTCGGGAGCTAGGTCCGCCCCGCGCCCCGCCGCTAGCGGATGGCCCTTCGCTGGCTTGAACCCCTTGACCGTCGCCAACGCCCTCCGCCGCGCCGCCGAATGCGCCATGGCGCGGCACGGGGGCGACACGGACGCCGCGGCCGAGGATCTGGGCCTTTCCAGGTGGGCGCTAGACGGCATCATGCGCAGGCTCGGCATTGGCTGACCATCCCGAACGTACCGAAACGACGGCTGGCAATCCTTTCCCCCAGGCATCGGAGTTCCGCCTCTCCCGCGCCCCGCCCGCCCAAGCCCGTCGCCGGTCCAGCGACTGGGAATTTGGCCATGCCCCCCCCCTGCGGAACCGCCGTCGCCGCGGGTGTTTGATTGGGGTTGCGGCTCCACGCGCCCTTCCCAGGATTGTTGGGGCTCATGCATATCGCGGAGACCTGCGGTTCCCTCCGGCAACGCCGTCCGTCCCGCCTTTCGCAGCCTTTCGCAGCCTTCCGGCGCGTTACCAGGCATCCGGTCGCACTCGCGATCCGGGGTGCCTCGCCATCCGCTCTGCCCGGCATCCTTCCCCCAGAGACGGAACCTCCCGCCCCGCCCCCCTCCCAGAGAAGCCGTGCCGCAGGCTCGTCCCCGCCAAAGCCCCTGAAACCGGACCTTCCCTCCTTCGCCCCTTTGCCGCCTAACTGAACCCGCCCGGCGGCAAGGGGGGCCGCAAGACCCCATGGTGCTCTATGGCCCAAAATGACGCCGGGGCGCCGGACGGCGCCTCCGCCGACACGTCCTTCACCCTCGGAAACGGCCTTAAGGTGATCCTGGCGCCCCAGCCCGGCAACCGGATGGTGGCGGCCTTGCTCACGGTGAAGGCCGGCTCCTCGGCCGAAGCTGGCGCAAGCGAGCAGGGCCTGGCGCACCTGGTGGAGCACATGGTCTTCAAGGGGACCGCCAGAAGGAAGGCGGGGGAGCTATCCTCCGAGGTTGAGCGCAACGGGGGGGATCTGGACGCCTTCACCGACTGCGACGAAACCAGCTACGGCGCGACTCTCCCGTCCGGCAGGCTCGGGACGGCGCTGGACGTCCTGTCGGACATGGTCTTCCGCCCTTCCTTCGACCCCGGGGAATTCGCCAGGGAGAAGGAGGTCATAATCGAGGAGATCAAAACCGCCTCCGACCTCCCCCAAGACGAGCTGTGCGAGGTCTTCTACGGCTTCGCCTTCGGAGGGGACCACCCGTACGGGCGAAGGGTCCTGGGCACCGCCGAGTCCGTGGCCGCGATCGGCCGCGACGCGGCCCTGGCCTTCCACGCCAGGTTCTACCGCCCGGACAACTGCTTGCTCGTCATCGCCGGGGGCTTCGATCCCCGAGAGGCCCGCGCGGAGGCCGGCAAATACCTCGCTGGCGCCGCAAACCCCGAAGGGCCCCTCTCGCGCCCGGCGGTGCCCGCCCCCGCGGCTGACGGGCCGAGGGTCCGCGTCCTCCGAAGCCCCGACGTAGCGGTGCCCAAGGTCATCATGGGCTTCTTCTGCCCGTCCGCCAGCTCCCCCGAATCCCCGGCCCTCGATCTCCTCTCCTCGCTTCTCTGCGGGGCCCGCTCGTCGAGGCTCACGGAGAAGCTCCGCTACGAGTCGGCCCTGGCCTCGAGCGTCTCCGCCAGCTCTCCGTCGCTCCGGGAAGCGGGACTGTTCACCGTCCAGTTCGAGAGCCCGCCGGACACGCTCGCGGCCGCGTTCGGGGCCGTCGTAAGCGCCCTGAACTCGTTGAGCGCCGACCCCCCCGCCCCCGGCGAGCTGGCCAGGGCGAAGGCGCTCGCCGCCATGGGCTTTCTGGAAGGCCAGGACTCCCCCGAGCTCGTCGCGGAAACGATCTCCTCCTTCGAGCTAGACGCGGGCGACTACAGGCTGAAGGACGCCTACCTGAACCTCTGGTCCCGCATCGGGGCCCGGGATCTCTCCGAACTGGCGGCCGGGATCTTCGTCAAGGAGAGGCTGGTCGCCGCGGCGCTGCTGCCCGAGGGCGCCCCCGAACTCGAGGCCGAAGCGCTCGCGGCCGCGGCCTCGAAGCTGTCGCCCTCGGCGCCGCGCCGCGCCCCCGCCGCCGGCCCCGCGCCCTTCGGGGAAACGAGGCTCGCGTGCGGGGCCCGGCTCTTCGCCGCCAAGGACTCGTCAAGGCCTCTCGTAAAGGTGAGCGCCACCGTCCTGGGCGGCAGGTTCGCGGAGGAAAAGGGGCGGGAGGGGCTCGTATCCCTCGCCTCGTCGGTCTGGGCCAAGGCGGCCGCCGGCCGCAGCTCCCCGGAAACCGCCCGGGCCGTAGAGGATCTGGGCGCCAGGGTCGCCGGCTTTTCCGGCTACGACACCACCGGGCTCGGGGGGACATTCCTCGCCTCGTCCTGGAGCGCGGGAATCTCCCTCTTTTCTGAAATCCTGGCCGAACCCTCCTTCGCCGCCGAAGACTTCGACAGGGCGAAGTCCGAGCGGCTCGCGTATATCGCCGGCCTGGGCGAAAGCCTGGAGGCCCGCGTCTTCCGCCTGGCGCGGAGGAGCCTCTTCGGGGAGCACCCTTACTCAAAGGAATATTTCGGCACCCGCGGCTCCGTCTCCAAGCTCGCCCGCCAAGACGCCTTCGACGCCTGGCGCCGCCTCGCGCGGCCCGAGGGCATGGTCTTCGCCGTAGCGGGAGACCTTGACCCCGACCGCGCCGCCCGCGCCCTGGACGGGGCTCTCGCTCGCTGGAAGCCGGAAACCTCGGCCTTTACGCCTTTCGCGGCCCCTCCCGCCCCGCCAAAGCCGTCCGGGCCGGCCGTCTCTTCGGAGGCCTTGGACCGCGCCCAGGCCCACATGGCGCTCTCCTTCCTCGTGCCGGGCAGGGGCTCGCCCGACCTCGCGGCCCTTGACGTCCTGGACGGCGTCCTTTCCGGGATGGGAGGCGTGCTCGCAACCCAGCTCCGCGAGAAAAGGCCGATCGCCTACTCCGCCGACTCATCCCACTCGCCGGGGATGGGCACGGGATCCTTCTGCCTTTACGTCGCCTGCGCCCCCCGCAAGGCCTTCGAGGCTCTGACCGTGCTCTCCTCCGTAGTAGGCGAGGCGAGAGGCGCCGCGTACGGCGACCGGGCCGTAGCGGACGCGAAAGCCTACATTCTCGGATCCTCCAGGATCTACGGCCAGAGCTTGGGAAACCGCCTGGCCGACTCAACCTTCTACGCTCTCCTGGGCATGGGCCAGGACAGCAAGGAGAAGTATCTGGCCGCGATCGAGGCCGTAACCCCCGAAGACGTGCTGAGGGTCGCCCGCGAGCACCTTGACCCCGGTCGCGCCGCGCTGTCGGTGGTAGGAAACCTCGCCTCCATCAAGGCCGCCGAAGACGCCTTTTCGAAGTGCGGCCTTTAGGGAAAGACGCCGCCGGCGGCGGCACCCGGAGCGTGACGTCGGTCGGCCGCCCCCCCTCCAGCCAGGCTGGCTCGGACGGAATAATGGGCGTGAAGGATGGATGACGCCTCCGCGATAAATCGACGCGAACAGGGAGTTATGTCGAGGGCAAAGCGCATAAAAGCATATAAAGATATATTTTACCAATTTTGACGAGCTACGGCCGATTCTTGTTCTAGGGCTTTACCGGAGCAACCGCTTGTTGCCGGCAGGAACGAGGCGTCCAGCCGATCCCGGGCAACCGGGCGGATTTGTTGCTGCTGCGTCATATGGTATTCAGCGCGAACAAGCGAGGCCAGAAATATAGACCGCCTGCCAAGCCGCAATCGGCTCAATGGATGTCAGGCGCTCAAAGCTCATGCCGGGCACTCGGGGATGCTGTCGGAGGCTCCCGGAACAATATCCACCTGCAGCTAAGAATTTTTCCGTGTTGATATGGGTACGCTTGTTCAATCTGGCAAAGAGCGTAAGTAAGTTTTAGCGAGTTACCTTGTCAGCGTGTGTTCCAAGGTCTGCCCGCCGCTTACTCTGACGCGGTCAAACAAATATCCTCCATTTTCCTCGTATATGGTGATACCAGAAATTCTGTCAAAAACCTGCCACGCGATAGCTAAATGAATATAATATTCTCCGTCCGAAATACCTGAAAATTTTGCATGGCCTTCTGAATTGCAAACAATCTGCTTTGCATATCCGTGAAAACGGTTATAATCTTCCGTATGTTCAACTTTCAAGCGATTAAGCTCGCCGCGGTAGAGATACCGGCCGCCGTTTTCTGAGCCAACCAAATCCTTAACAAGTATACGGCTGAATTCGGTGACAGGCCAAAGCTCGACATTAAATACAGCGCAAAGAACAATGCCCCCGTTGTTTTGCCGTAAAAAAACCATTGACGTCTATGGTGTTGTTGCCTGCTTGGCGGATGTATTCGGCCTCAGCTGCAATGAACGGCATACGAATTTTAACGGTTCGCACACAGGCAACGCTAAGCGCTGCAACCAG
Organism: Deltaproteobacteria bacterium; assembly: GCA_031267005.1. GTDB lineage: Bacteria > Desulfobacterota > Desulfarculia > Adiutricales > Adiutricaceae > JAIRZX01. The sequence goes on along the minus strand of JAIRZX010000536.1, from coordinate 20,272 downwards.
GATAACTGACAAAGCCAGGCGGAAAATTTTCATCGTTACACCTTTTTAAAAGTGGGAAAAAGTCATTATGGCCTTAGGTCAATGTGACCCGGGCGCTCAATCGCCGCCGCCGATATATTCGAAGAAATCCTTATCATCAGGATCGGCAGTTTCGTCGTCGTCGGGGGGGTCTGCGAAATAATTGACGCCTTTTCCCGGCGGATCCCCTTCGAAGGCTCAGAGAAACATATCCGCGAACCGCGCCACGAACGAGATCTCGTCTTGCCAGCCGCGTAGAGAGCGCGCGCGGGCCAGGAGCGGGACGGACCCCCCGCGCTCGCCCCGGAAGAACATCGCTGCCGCGATCCCGGCCAGGGCCAGGGCGAGGAAAAGGGAGTCCGAGGGCATGTAGCAACAGGGACTTCTCCTGGGCGGGGCCCCGTCCAAAAGCTCCGCGAGCTGCCGTCAAATCCCCTCGGCGGCGCCGACGCCCCCGGACCAGTACTCGGCTACGGCCAGGAAGGACGCGCACTCCAGTCGGTCCGGGTCCTTCTCCACCATACGGGAACGCAAGCCGTCTTCGGCGAGCTTCAATAACGGCGCCGCCTGGGCGGCGCAGGAATTCAAAAGAAGGCACCTGCCTACGCGAGTTAAAAGTTCCGCCCGGTGTAATCCGAAACGGCCACCGCCCCGGCCCTCGATGGCTTCCAGAGCCAGGGCCCACAAGGCGCAACTGCGCTCCTGCCCGCCGATTTCGTCCAGGACGTCGCCCGCGAACGTTAGGGAACTCGCGGTGAGGGATGGCGTCCGCCCAGGAAATTCCTGCGGCAGGCCAAAACCAGCGAGTTCGCCTCCGCCGCCCTGTTCAAGTCCGTCCCGAGGGCGTACATGACGGCCAAATCGAAGGCCCGGTCCGCTGCCCCCCCGGAGTCCGGCATGACGGCCTCGGCCGGCGGCTCCATGAATTCCGGCATTTCCAGCACGGACTTCCCGAGCTTGAGCGAAGCGACGGCGGCGCCCGCCCCGGCGAGGCGGCGCCCGCCCTCTCCCCCGTAGCCCGGAGGCGCCGTCTTTTGGAGGTTCAGGAAGAGATCGCGCCCGGCGGTCGCTTCGCCCTTGGAGGGGGGTGCTGTCATATTTAACTATCGCCCCGAAGCCGTTGAGGCCGGTCAGGCGCCTCGCCAGCCGGTACTTGGCCGCGAGTGACTCCGGCGCCTTCGCCCACAGGAGCTTGCCCAGGCCTTCGGACGCCTCGCGCAAGAGCGCCGACGCCTCCTGAAGGGCCGCCGGGCCCCGCGAGTCCCAGAGCTCCAGCCCCAGGCGCGAGCGGAGCCCGAGCGCCTCCGCTGAACCGGGCCCGGTCCCCTCCGGCCCTTCAGCCGCTACGAGCGCGGCGCGGAACTCTTCGGCCGTCCGGTAAGGATCTTCGCGCCGGGCCAGCTTCGCCCCCGGCAAGCAAGGGTTGCCGTCCGGGTACAGACGTCGGCGAGGCAAGCCGCCCCCCGGGGCCCGCCATTCCTCCCGGCGCTGGGGATCACGGAGAGGATCCTCCCCAGTACCGCCTCCGCGAAGGCCCTCTCGGCGGCGGGGACTGGCAAAGGGGAGCGGTCCGGATTGCCCCCGGCCCCTCCCCCGCGCCCCGCGGACCCGGCGGCTGCTGTCGTTGCAGCTTCGGAGGAAGAGGAGCCCTCGAGCGCCCCCGCAGCGAGGGAAGCCGCGGCTTTAAGGCGGTGTTCCCTCACCAATCCCCAGTCGCCTCCAGGGCGCAGGGCGAAATCAGCCAGCTCGCTGGCCGAGCGGGCCTGGAAAGCCCACACGCGGGAATCTTCCGGGCCGAAGACCAGGCGCGCCAAGGCGCGCATCCCGTCCCAGCCGTGGGCCGCCCCGTGGGTGTCCCTCAAGAGGGTGTCCACCTCGACCCAACGGCGCTCCTTTTCAAGCCGTGCCCCCATGCCGGGAAAGCTCCATTGCGGCCAGTCGGCAGGGAGCCCGGGGGCCCCGCCGCGCTTGCGGAGAGCCCCCTTCGGCCCGAGCGGCGGATTCTTGGGCGTGGCGTCGGCCGCGGCCTCTCGGCCCGGCTTGGCGACAGGCTTTTTCGAAGGGGGCCAGGCGGCGGCCCGGCCCTTGCCCTTCCCCTTCCCCTTCCCCTTGCCGCCGGGCTTCTTCGCCGCTCCCGAAGCGGTGCCGGGAGGCCTGGACGCGGCATGCGGGAAGGACGGCCCTGCGGGCGGGCGCGGAGCGCCGTCAGCTTCGCCCGCGGGCGTCCCTCGTTTCAGCCATGTCAGGAGGGGCCGTCCCGGGCCGCGGGGCAGCCGAATGGGTACAATAATCCCTGATATAGCCAATCAGGCCTGTCACTCAATCGTGGATGATACTATATATTTAGACATACATACATATGCATATAAATATAAATATAAACATGATGAAGATCCGGATATTCCTCCAGTGTCAGTCAGCGCCCTGCCCCACCCCCCCCCCCCCCCCCCCCCCCCCCCCCCCGGTTTAACCGGGAAAACTGGTTACGGGGCCATTTAACGACCTCGCAACGGGCGTCGGCTTGATTTCAGGCCGTAATTGAGGGAAAATGGCTACAGTGTTCCAGCACTGTCACAAGGCGAACGATTCCAGGCCGCAAAGAACGAGGCTCGTATGGCTAACCGGGATAACCAGGATTTCAAGGAAATCGGTCTTGATATAGCTAACTTCTCCCGTTTACGGGAGAAAGGGTATGTTTACGTCGACAAGACCGAATTCGTCCATAAAATCCTGACCGGTACCCTTCCTCACGTTTTCTTTTCCAGGCCAAGGCGGTTCGGCAAGACGCTCCTGATCGATACTTTAGAAGAAGCGGCGATCGGGAGGAAGGAACTCTTTTCCGGACTCGCGATTGACAGGCTCCGCAGGGACGGCGAATGGCCGCGTTCGCACGTGCTGAGGATCAGCATGAACGCTTTCGGGGACGATCCGGCTTTGCTGGAAGAAAATCTGACCGGTTACCTCCATTCTTTTGCTGATGAAAGAGGATTTTCCATTACCGCCTCAAATGCGGCTTTCAGCCTCAGGGAAGTTATCAGGAAACTATCCAGAAATTTTATTGACATACCGTTAATTACTGAAAATACCAAAATATCAGATGGGCTGGTAGCGGATAAAAGCGAAATTATCGTCCTTATCGATGAATACGATGCGCCTATAATCAACAATCTTACCGAACCGGACAATCTTAAGATTGCTCAAAAAACCCTGCACGGGTTCTACAACGCGTTGAAATCATGCGAAAACATGATCGACCGTATTTTTATTACGGGGATAACCAAATTTTCGCAATTATCCCTGTTTTCGGCATTGAATAACCTGGCAGACATAACGTTCGATCCGCTATACGTCAATGTATGCGGGTTTTCCATTGATGAAATCAATAATTACTATTCAAACCGTATCGACGCCTCTTTGGAGGTATTCCAGGATCCAAAAATATACGGTCCCGGTTTCACCCGTGCGGATATGATTGAACGGATCAGGGAATGGTATGACGGATACAGCTGGAACGGGACTGATTATTTAATCAATCCTTTATCCTTGCAAAGTTTGCTTTATTACAAACTATTCGACAATTATTGGATTCGTTCAGGCGGCATGAATTTCCTGAACCAAATGAATATTAATAATGATATTTTTTCCGAAGTCTTTAAGGAAGAAGCCGAATTTTCCGGCAGCGTTGATATCCAGGACGTGCATAACATCGATCCGGTTTCCTTGATGCTTCAAACAGGTTACCTTACGGTACGCGAACGGAAAGATACCGAATCATTTTCAGAACTGTACCTGACCGTGCCGAACAAGGAAGTCGGCATGACGATTATGCGGAATTACGTGGATAAGCATATTATCCCGTCAATCATAGACGATGACAACTTCACGCCTGAATTATGCAAGGAATTCTGCTCCGCTTTTTTCACGGGTCAATCGGATCGGGCCGAAGTTCTTTTGCAATCCTTCCTGAGTTCCATACCGTCGAATTTACATGTTGAATTGGAAGCGCTTTACCACGTTTTCCTATTTTCCGTTTTCAGACAGTCCGGTTTTAAAACCCAACCTGAACGGAAAATGGCTAAAGGATTCATTGATCTTGTGGTTAAATCCCCTGAACACGGGTACATGATCACTGAAATCAAATACGCGAAATCTGACAATCCCAAGAAAAAGTCCACTCAATCCGACGGTTCCACTGTCCTTCAAGAAACCGCGTCGGCAAAAGACGACATCAAGCTTGAATCCGGGATAAATGCCGCTTTCACTCAAATTCTTGACAGGAATTACCTGTTGCCTTACGTCGGCGGCTCCGTGCCTGTCCGCGCCGTCGCGGTCGCCGTATGCGGCAGGGACAACGTACGGATCCGAAGCATGCCAGGCGAAGAACTGCTGGCGAGGGCAGCCGAATACCCGGGCGCTTCCCGATCCGGACAGGCGTCCGGCCAAAATAAATAAGCGGCATAGAAAAAATAAGCGGCATAGAATGAAGCCGTTTCCCGGTCCCGGGGATATTTCCCGCCATGCTCCCGCAGAGGTACGGCGGGGTTTTTTATGTTTATATGTTTATAATTTTGTAAACATTCAGCTCACCTGCGGCCAGGGCCGGCCCCTCTTTCATGGCTGAAACAAGGGGCGCCCGCGTGCGAAGCTGACGGAGCTCCACGCCAGCCCGCAGGGCCGTCCTTCCCGCATGTTGCGTCCAGGCCTCCCGGCACCGCCTCCGGCAGCGTCCGGGACCCTTGCAACATACTTGCCGTAACCGTTCTACAAGAATGACACGCTCGAAATTAATCGACGGGACAGAGTGTTGTCCCAACTACAAGAACATACCAGCATATAAATTCTTTTTTATACATTTAGATGAACTATAGTTGATTGTTGTTCTAAAACTTTACCTCCGAACCCCCATATTGACGGCAGAAACGAAGTGTCCAACTGACCTCATGCAACCGGGCGGATTTATTGAGGCGGCCTCATTAAAAATATTATCTGGATTATTTACAATGTGGCAGAAAGCAAATATATTTTACCCTATAGTCAGTTAAATAAATTTTCCCAGTGAACGCCTGGTTTCATTCAAAAGGCTGGCAAGCAACGGAAAAGCATAGCCGCAGTGCCACACGAGCCAAGACCGTCCTTCTGAGTTCTGCAGGCTTGCCGGATTGGGGCACATCAAAGAAGTTGTTCTGAATTAACGGTACTGCGGTATAGTGGGGACGGAGTTACATATCACGAATTTTTTCTTAAGTTCAAGCGGGTGTCCTGTGTTTGGCAGGAGCCGATTATCAGGCAGACGAGAGTGGGGGCCGGGAGTAGAGGGGAGGTGGTCCTGGGGAGGGGGAGGGCCGGTTAGCTCCCAGATCCACCTCCGTATTTGTGCGAATAGACACTCGTCGGCCAGCGTGAAGGCCGCCAGCTCGCTGGCCGAGCGGGCTTGGCAAGCCCACACGCGGGCATCCTTCGGGCCGAAGACCAGGCGCGCCAAGGCGCGCATCCCGTCCCAGCCGTGGGCCGCCCCGCAGGTGTCCCGGAATATAGTAAAGGCCCCGAACGCCCGGCGCTCCGTTTCGAGCCGGGTCCCCATAGGGTGGAAGCTCCACTTCGGACAGCCCTCGGGAACCCAATCGAAGGGGCGGCGTTGGAGCTGGCGCGCCTTCCCGCGCGGGGGCCCCTCCGTTCCGTCCGCGGATTATACGAAAACGGGCCAGCCGCTTTAGGAGCCGCGGCGGAGCCGGGGACCTTGCCCTTCTTTCCCCCGCCCTTGCCGCCGCGCTTCTTCGAAGGGGCCTTGCCTCCGCCGCGGCACTTGCCACCGCCCCCCGGCTTCTCGCCGCGGCCGAAGCGGCCCAGGCGAGGGACGAAACGACCAGGAATGCGGCAAGGGCTGACAGGAGGGACATCGGGAGACCTGCTCGGCTTTCGTCCGCGCCGCCCCGGCTTGCTGGAAGAGCGCCGGATTGACGGGGCCGGGGCGGAGGCGGGCGGGATTGAGGGGGGGGGAGGATTGGGTGCGAGCCGCTTCGGGCGCGGCTTCAGGCAACTGGATCCCTGCTAGTTGAGCCCAAAAAGGGCCTGGTCGCCAAATACGGCGGCGGGAACGGGGAAAAACGCGCTCTCAGCGGAAAGGGCGAGGGCGTCTGCGCCTCTTGGCGCCCCCGCCGCCCTTGCCCTTCCCGGCGCCCTTTGGCCCCTTGGGCCCCTTGGGCCCCTTGGGCTTCCTGGCCTTCGCCATGGGGCCTGGCTTGCCCGAGCCGCCGGAGAAAGCGGCGGAAACGATCCTCCGGGCATACAGGGCATAGTCTGGGAGTTCGGCGAAACGCGCGTAAGCCTCGATAAGCCGCAACGCCGGAAGCGCCATTGGCGGCCCGCCGGCCTTGAGAAGCCCCTTCACAATCCTGTTCAAGGCCGTCGCCTTGACCAGTATCATGCTCGTCGGCACGGGATCGCGGAGCAGGAACTCCAGCGCCCTGGCGTAGCGGCCGCACGCCGCGAGCGAAAGTGCCATGGCCGCGATCACGGACGGATGTGCGGCCCAGGCCGGGCACAACCTGTAGCCTGGCGGAGGGGCTGGCGCACGGGAAGCCGGGGAACCGGCGGACGCGGCGCCGCCGCCGCAGAACCCCGCGTAGAGCCCGGCCAGCCAGTCGCCGTAGCCCTGCCAGGAAAGGTTGGGGGACAAGGCGGAACCCGGAAAGCCGCCGCGGGATTTATCTCCGGGGCCGTCTGGCGGGGCCGCCCCGTCGGGGCCGTTCAAGCCAGCCGGAGGCGGCGGGACTTCCGGGGCGCCGGGAGCGGCCGGAGAGTCCCGTTCCGCCCCGACCTCCCCAGCGCTCCCTTCCCCCTTGGAAACGGACCCAGTGCCGGCGCGGACGGCCTCTTCCCACTCCAGTGCCGCGATGGCCATCTCGTCGAACAGCAGCCTTTCGGCCTCTTTCCGGAACGGGCGCCCCACGGCGCCCAGTGCGCACATGCCTCCCGTACGGAAGGGAGGGAGGGGTGCGTCGGCCCGGGAAAGGATGCCGGGCGAGGCGGGCTCCGCGGGCGTTCCAACGTCCGCGCCGGGCCGCCCGCCGTATTCCCGCTGCCCCGGAGCGCCAGGCGCGTTTCCGAGGTCCAGGTCGTCCGCGCTGAAAGCGTCCTCCCCGACGCCGTCCGCGCAACCCGGGGGCAGGGTGAGCGCCGGCAGCCCCGCGAGGTACTCCGCCGCAGGGGCGGGAAGCGAGTCTCGGCGCCGTGAATCCGCCAGGCTGACGGCCAGGTCGCGCTCGCAGGCCGCGCCGCCCTCAGGCAAATCGCCTACCAGCATCAGGGCGTTGTCGAAAATGAAGCCCTCGAGTTTGCCCGTAAGCCCCATGGCGCCATAACAGGCTATGGCCAAGGTCGCGCACGCCGCGCGGATCCGGGGGGGGAGCGGGCCCGCGAGTGCGCCGTTCTCCCCGACGGCCCACCCGACGTAGTTCTGCACGGCCTCCAGGTTAGCCGGGGGAGTCAGCCCGCACAGGATAAGCCCGAAGTCCGCCAGGAGGCTGCGGATCTCGGAGTGGGGGGGGAGCGCACCCGCATCGGTTTCGCAGCCGACCAACAGGCTGGATCTCGTCAAGTCGTCGGCCCCTGACCCGCATTGCGCCGCGCAAGCGGCCCCGGGCATGATGCTTTCCAGAAACGGCACGTGCTCGACCGCCGGGGCGGGGAGGAGCCTGAAAAAGTCGTCGAGCTTCACGCCGGGGGCGGGCGTGGACGTCCCCTCAACGGCACTGAAAGACCTCTCGCCCACAGGCCCGAAGGCGTTGGCCACCATTCCCGCAGCGAAAGCGTACAGGAAAAGGCTCATGTCCCCTCCGTCTTCCTCGCCCGCCCCGTCCTCCTTGGCCCCCGCGCCAACAAAGGCCTCCTTGGCCTCCTCCCCGTCCTCCTTGGACTTCTTAGCCCCCTCGCCCGTCCCGGCCTCATTGGCCTTATCGCCCTCATTGGCCTCCGCGCCCTCCCCGGCGTCCTTGGCCTCCGCGCCCTCCGTGACCTCTTTGGGCTTCCGCGCGGCAGGGCACAGTTCGGCCAGCCGGCCCATGGCCGAGCAGGACGCGTCGGACAAGCTTGTATACCCCCCCGCGCGCTCTAAGCCAGCCTCGGGCAAGCTTGTTTCCCTCGCCTCGCGCTCGACGTCCACCAGCGCCGCCGCCAGACGGTAGCCGAGAGCCGAGCCGGGCGCGTCTCCCAGGCTGCGCAAGGCCTCCGCCTCGGGCGCGAAGGAGGCGAGACGGCGCGATTTCGAGCCGGGCAAGGCGGCGGCGGCCGATACGGCCTGCACAAGCGCCTCGCCGCCGCCGAAGAGGCCGCAAGCCGAGGCGCGCATGACGGCCCCCTGGAAAACGGAAGGGTTGTTTTCCTTGAGTCCGGCTAGCAGGACATGGAAGGACCAGGGGAGGGCTGCCCCTGAAGCTCGCAGGGGGGCCAAGAGCCTCACTGCGGCGTCCGCGCCGTTTTGATCCAGAGCGCTCAGGCACATGCCCAGGCGGCCCGCCCCGAGAACCGCCGCGTCGAAGGCGGGCCACCGGGACGCGCCCAGCGCCTTCAGGGCCGGATCATATTCCAGCCAGCGCAGGATCGCGGAGGCCTTGTCCGCAAAAGGGCCCGCAAGATTATGACGGCTCGCAAAGGCGAAATCGTCGACTAAGGGTATCCCGAGCGCCTTCCAGGCCAGCCTGAAAGCGGGGGACACTGGAAGTCCCGAGCCGGTGTCCCCAAGCGCCCTCTCCGCAGCGGTCATCTCTTCGGGCGTCGGTAAGCTTCTGAACCCTTCCCGTAAAAAAAGGGCGGGGAGCAGGGCGGCGAGATCCGGATCGGCCAGCCTGGAGGCCAGGGACAAAGCGTTCGCGAGCGACCCCGCCCTGCCGCCCGCCGCCGCCCCAGGCCCGTAGCCGGGGCCCTCGTCGAGGGATGCGCGCAGGCAAAGCGCCGCATATGCCGGGTAAACGTCCGAGACCTTGCCCGACGACGCGGCCCCGTAAGCCCTGGAGAGCGCCGAATCGGCCAGGGCGGCGTCGAAAAGGACGCAAATGTCCGATGCCGCCGCGACGGACAGGGCGCAACACAGCTCGTCCTCGATCCCGGGAATCTCCGGAACACGCTTGACGGCGGCAGAAGCGGCGCCCATGCCCTTCCAGCCGCAGGCGGCGAGGTTGGAGTACGCCATTAGGAGAAGGCGAAGCCTCCCGCCGCTCTCCCCGTCCCCGGCTCCGCGGGGAGCGGGCGGCTCCTCGGCGGCTTCCTCTATCAGCTTCCCCAGAAGCTCGGATAGCCTTTCGTCCTCAATCCCCGGATCCCTGTCCATGAAGGCGGCCCTCGAGAGGCACAAGACGGCCTTGGCCTCGACCGTCCCCGGACCGTCTGAAGTATCCCTCGCCGGGACTCCTCCCGGAAAGCGGTCGGATACGGGTTTTAAGCCGGCAAGACCCAGGAATCTCCGCTCCTGCTCCTCCGGGTTCGGCAAAGGCCAGGCGTAATCCATGGAGTAAAAGCCGTCCGCCCGCTTTTCGATGCGGCGCATGATACGGTCCGGCATGCACAGAGAGCGGTACGTGGATTTATACAATCTCAATGTCCCCCGCTACGGCGGGCGTCGGGGCCCTAAGCCCGTGCGCCGCCTGGCCCGGTTACGGGGTTGCGGCCTTTCAGGTGCGCGCGTCATCGCCGTCGCCAACGTCGCCGCCAATCCTCCCAATCCATCCGGAGCCTTCCGTCCGCAGCCTTCCGCAGCCATCCGGAGCCTTCCGGAGCCAACGAGGAGGAGGAGGAGGAGGAGGAGGAGGAGGAGGAGGAGGAGGAGGAGGAGCAACAGCGCCCTCAACGTCTCCTGCCTCCCCGCCGCCCCTTCCCGCCGCCCTTTCCTTGCTGCCCCGGCTTGGGTTTTTTGGAGGCGGCCGGCGCGGCTGGCCTGCCGGACCGCGCGGACTGGCCGAGCTTCTGCGAAATCAAGGGAGCCAAAGCGGAATCGACTAGGTCCTTCTGGGCCTTCAGGCAACGGACCAGTATGGAGGTTTTCCTGGCGTAGCCTGCGAGGGTCTCCAGGCGTACGAGGGACGGCATCGCGTCGTCCAAACCGCCTTCCCTCGACAGGCCAGCGATAATCTTGTCGAGGACGCCGTTTTTCACATCCTGCTGGTACGTCATGTTCGTGTCGCGGAGCAGGAACTCCAAAGCCCTCGAGTACCGCCCGCACTCGGCCAGATAAAACGACATCGAGTGGAAGATCCCCTCGTGGGCAATCCAGACGGGGTACACCCGCCACCCGTCCCCGGGTTCCGGCGCGAGCGGGTCCCAGCCCCCTTCTTTCCAGACGCGCTCAGGAGCGTCCGCTGCGGCAGCAACGGAGCCCGGCATCGAAAGGAAATCGGAATAGTACCTGCAGAGCCAGTCGACGTAACCCCGCACGGAGTAGTCGTCGCCGGGTCCCCCGGCGCCGCTGCCGGGCCCCCCTTCCGCGGCCCCGGGGCCGGCCGTCCGGCCGCCGTCCCCGGAGGCGTCGCTGGCTTCCTCCTGGGATTCGCCGACCGTTTCCTCCTTGGATCCGCCGGACCGCGCCGCTCGGGGGCCGCCGGCTGGCGCCTTTTGCCCGGCGCACTCCCCGCCCGCCTCCGCCACGGGCCCCGAGTGCTCTTTCCGGGCAACGCTCTCCTGTCTCTGGCGGAGAATTCTTTCGGCTGCCGTCCTGAGGGCGTCGGCCGCGGCCCCGACGTCGAGCCGGGAAGGCGCCGGGCCGCTTCCGGGAGCGTGGTCCCCCCCTGAGGCCCCCTCAGGGCCGACCCCCCCGGGGCCGCCTCCTTCCGCGCCTTCGCCCTCAGGGCCGCCTCCTTCCATGCCGCCCCCTCCGGGGAGGTCCCCCAACAGGTCAAACCACAGGCCTCCGGGTCCCGGGAAAGGGCGCTTGCCTGTCAGGAAGTCCCGCGCGCGGGCCGGAAGCGACACGCGCCTCGCGGGGTCCCCGCGGAGCCCCTCCCAGTCGTCCCACTCGCAACGGTAGCCCTCAGCGGGCTCGCGGACGAGCATAAGCGCGTTGTCCAGGAAAAATGCCTCCATCCTGTCCACCAGGCCCAGTCGCCCCAGGTTCATGGTTATGGCGACGACCAGCCAGGAGCGGATCTTGGGGGGCAGGGTCCGTTCCAGGCACCTGAAGGCTAATTCAGCCAGGGGTATGAATCCCTGGACGTCCGGGTCCCCGCAAATCGCCGCCATCAGGGCGGCGCACGCGGCGTTCCCCATGACCTGTTCGGTCTGCGGGAACCCGGCGTCGAAAACGGGATCCGAGGAAAACAGCAAGGAGAGGGGCCCCATTTGGTCCATGCCTCTCCCGACGCTCGGGGCGTGCGCCGCACCCGGAAGCATCTTGTCCAGAAACGCCGGGTCCTCGAACGCCCGCTTGGGAAGAAGCCGCAGAAGGGCCGGAATCCCCGTATTGTCGCCGTCGAGCCTGCGGCCGGGAAAGCCCCACGCGGCCGCGACCAGGGCCGCCGAGTAAGCGTACAGGGAAAGCCTCCAAGGGTCGGCTTCCGGCGGCTGCGCGGGCTTCCCGCCACCCGCCGGGGAAAGGGCCCCGTCCGCGACCGGGCCCTCAGGGCACAACGCGGCCAGCGCCTTGAAGGCCTTCTCGTGCTCCCCGCCCTCCTGGGATTCGAACTCGCAGTCCAGCATCCCGGCGGCGAGCCTGACTCCGAGCGGGGCCCCAGGCCGCGAGGCGCGGAGGGCAATCCTGTCGCACTCCTCGGGAAAGTCAGTCGCGGCGGGGCGCTTGGGGGCTGGTGTGAAGAGCGCATGGGCCACGGCCTGCACCAGCGCGGGCCCGTCCCCGAAAAACCCTTCGGCCGCCGCTTTTATGACGGCGGCCCGGAAGGCGGATGGCTGCACTATCGCGGTTTTGTGGAACAGCGCGGAAAAAGCCCAGGGGGCCGCAGCCCCCGACGCCCTCAGCTCCGCCACGGCCTTGACAGCGATGGCCATGCCTTCCCGGTCCATCAGGCTCGCCAGCCACCCCCACCTCGCTACGAGGCTCGTAAGCACGGGAAGGGCCGGGCCGTCGCGTAGGGCCAGGACCGCTGCCCCCGGCCCCTCCGTGACCATCCGCATCAACTCCAAGCCCTCCTCCGGCGGAAGCCCCTGTTCCCCATCCCACACGCAAGTTCTGGAAGACCAGCACTCCAGGAGCTGCCACGCCAACCGGAAAGAAGGTCTGTCCGGGAGGCTCCCCGCGCCGGCCGCGACGCGCCTGATATCGGAGGGCGGGAGCCTCTTGGACTCCACGGAGGATAAGAACATGAGCACAAAGCCGCACCCGAAATCGGCGACGGCCAGCTTCCTGACCAGCTCGATCCCGTTCGCGAGTGTCCCCGCCGGCCCCCCCAAGCCCCTGCCGGGGCCGAAACGCGGGGCGGCGGACACTTGCGTCCGGACTACGTGGGCGACCAAAGGCAAGAACGCATCCGCGCCCTCCTCAACGACGAGCCGCCAGCCCTTCTCGAAAAACCTGTCTAGCACTTTCAGGCCGCGACCCTCCTTCACGTACCACGCCCCCGCGAACGAGAGCGCGGCGGCGAGCTCGTCCTTCATGCCTGGGAGGACCGGCACGAGCTCCAAGGCCGAAGCGCAGCTGTCGAAACGCATCCGGCTATCCCAGATCCCGACAAAACGCGAAGCGAACGCGTTTAAGGCCGCCAGGACGGTGCAGCGCAGCCGCCCGTCCCCCGAAGAGCCGGCGTCGCCGTCCCCCTCCACGCCGGGGCCTTCCCCCGGCAAGTCCTCCAGGGCCTCGCGGATGGCTGCCTCGAGCGTTTCGGGAAACTCCGGCCACGCCGAATCCGCGATCCGGCCGAACATAAGGGAGCGGGAACGGCTAAGGAGGAGCTTGGCGCGTGCGAGGCCGGGGGGGTCGGAAACTGCGGGCGCGAGATCGCGCGCGCCCGGGAAACGGTCGGACGGCGGCGGCCAGCCGGTGTACCCGGGGAAAACCTCGTAGGTCCTCTCCGACAGGAGCGCGGGCATCGCGAAGTCCATGCAGAGGAAGCCGCCCGCGCGCATAAAACCGTAAAAGTCCAGTTCCAGCTTGCAACTCAACTCTCTGAACGGGAAGGATTTCATCAGCAAAATAAAACCTTTTCTCCGCGGCCCGGGATCAGTAAAACAGTTCCGGCGCACGCGGAACTGAATTCTAACAGACGCCTCCGGGAGCGGCAACGCCCGCCCCCGGGGCGTCCCTTCAGCGCCTCTTACCGCCGCCCCCCTTGCCGCCCTTGCCTTTCCCGGCCCCCGCCTTGCCGCCACGCCTCTTCCCCGCCTGCTTCGCCCCCCCGGACTTCTTCTTTTTGGGGCGCCTCAAGGCGGCGTAAAGGAGCGTTCGGGCGCGGGTCAGCGAATCGGCGTCGACGCCTGAGCCCTCAAACTTCTCCAGCAGCCGGAGGGCCGGGAGGGCGCGGCCCGGCCTGGCGAGTTTAGCCATTCCGGAAACCGTCTTCAGGAGCGCCAAAGCCTTGACGTCGGGCTTGAGTCCAGGCGACGGGTCGCGCAACAGGAGATCGAGGGCCAGCTCGTAGCGGCCGTTCGTCGCGAGGCACAGCGCGTACGTCCCGTACACGGACGGCCTGGCCTCGGCGATGGTCATGGCGGCGGGGCCGTCCCCGTGGGCGCCGCTGGGCACGCCGGCGTCCGGCGCCCCGCGCGGACCCGGCGCTCCCTGCGCGTCAGGCGCTCGCCGCGTTTCCGGGGTTTCCCCTCCGGGACGAGGCCCGGCGGCGGGAGGCGCTCCGCGGCGTTCCATGCAGTAGCGCGCCAGCCATCCGCCGAAACCCCCGCCTTCGTGTTTGCTGGCGGCGCGCTCCCGGTTAAACGCGGCGATCAAGAGTTGGGATTGTATGATAGCCTCTCCGGCGGCGCGGAGCTCCTCCGTCCTGCTCGGGGGAGCCGGCTCCGCGTCACCTTCGTCGGGCGCGCCTTCGCCCGGGCCGGAAAGTTGAAGCTGGTCGCCGCGGGGGGGGAGGACGCCTTCCCCGCCGCCGTCCCCGTGCTCCGCGTCCCCGTCCTCCTCGTCCTCGTACTCCGCGCTCTCGTCCTCCGCGTCCTCCGCGTCCTCGCCGTCCTCGGCGTCCTCGTACTCCGCGTCCTCGCCGTCCTCGGCGTCCTCGTACTCCGCGTCCTCGCCGTCCTCGTACTCCGCGTCCTCGCCGTCCTCGTACTCCGCGTCCTCGCCGTCCTCGTACTCCGCGCCCCCGCCGTCCTCGTACTCCGCGCCCCCGAGCCCCCCTTCCCCGAACTCCCCGTACTCGTAGTCCTCTTCTGCCGCTTCGGCCTCTTCGACGGCATCAGCAACCTCCAGCATGTTCAGAGCCGCGCGCACCTGTTCAGTGTCAGGCAGGGAGCCCAGCTCGGCGGGGGCAGGCGGTCCGCCTTCGGGGGCCGGGGGGCCGTCCTGGACGGCGCCCTCCCCGGCGCGTCCCGATACGGGCGGCTCGGCTTGCGGCTGGGAGGCCGCCTCTCCAGGGGCGCCTCCCGAACGGCCGTGGGCCCCGTACGCCGCTTCCGGCCCGGGGGCCTCGGCCCCGTCCGCCGCGCCGGAACGGGCGTCCAGGTACTCCCGGAAAAGGTCGGGAGTTGCGGGCCAGGAGACCTGGACGCGGTTCTTGGGTCCCGGAAACATGCCCACGGAGGGCCCGTCTATGGCCGACGGCTCGCCTTGGGAAAGATAACCTACCAGCATGAGGGCGTTGTCCAGGAAGAACTCCTCCATTTCGGCTGGTAAATTTTCTTCCAAGAAGCCGGCCAGGACCGCCTCGACGAGCAACGACCGGATCTCGTGCGGGACTGGGCCGGCGAGCGCCCTCTTGGCCTCAGCGAGCACGGCGCGGAACGCGTCTTGGTTTTCGGATGGGTACACGGCTAAGGTTACCCAGGCGGATGCGACGTCAAGCGTCGATGCCTCGACCGTCAGGGACTCGCGCGAGCCAAGGCGGCCGGCCAAGGCGCCAGCCAGCACCCCGTCGTCCCAGCACTCGGCCCGGGGGTCCATCGCCAGCAAAGCGGCGTTGGGTAAAAACCAGGACGAAAAGGCATTGTCGTCCAAGGCCCTATCGGGTACAAGCGAGACGAGGCGCCGCATGACGTCCTTGTCAGTTTCCCTTTCCAGTCGGGACGGGTATTGCTTCCCGGAGCCCGGCGCCTCTTCTCCCCCGGCGTCTGGCGCGGCGTTGGCTTTCTCCCATCTGCTGGCTGCGAGGGCCCGGGAAGCCACGACCAGCGCCGAGGCGCAGGCGAAATGGCACATCAGCGCGGCTTCCGCGCCCCTTTCCCCGCCCCTCCCCGAACTCCCCCCCGCCTCCTCCCGGCCTCCTCCGGGCGCCTCCTCCCGGCCGCCTTCGGGCAAAAGGGCGGCGAGCGCGGCGAAGGCGGCCTCCTGGCCTTCGCGCGCGCGGCCGGCAAGGTCGAACGCTATGAACCCGGCGGCAACCCGTGCCCCCAAAGGACCCGGGCTCTCCGGGGTTCCGGCCATCCGCCTTATGGCTTCGGCTTCGTCGGCGAAGGAGGCGAGGCTCCTGGAGCCGCCGCCATGGATGATTCCCGCCAGGCAGACGGCGTGCACCAGGGCAATGGAATCTCCGAAAAGCCCGTCCGCTGCCGCGCGCATGACGGCGGCCTGGAAAACTTCCTGCGGCAGCCGGTTGAACAGGAGATAGAAAGCCCAGGGCCCCAAGTCCCCTTTGGAACGGGGCGGGGCCGCGGCTTTCACGGCCTTCAAGGCGCCTTCGCCGTCCAGGTGCTTGAAAAAACTCCCGAAGGCGTTGGCCGCGAGCATGGCCGTCGGCGAAAACGGGTCGGCCATGGGGCTGAGGCCGCCGGAGCCCGCGAGCCGCGCGAAGCAGTCGAGGGCGGCGCCAGCCGCCCCGCGCGGGTCATCCTGGAAGGCGCAGCTGAGCTTGGCCGCCTCCCAGGCGAGCATGAAGGTACCCGAGCCGGGGAGGCCCCTGGCTTCCCCCTCTTCCATCTCGCTTAAGGAGAACAGGCACTCTGACGCCATGTCCAGGGCGAAGGCCGGAAGGGCCTCCGCGAGTTCCGGCGAGGGCAGCCGCGGGACGAGCGCCAACGCGTTCGCGAGCGCCCCGCCGGAGGAGGCCCCCGGACCGTAAGGGGGGGTCCCGGAGAACCCCGCCCGCAGCGACAGCGCCAGGAACGGCAGGGACGGGTCCGCCATCCCCGCGAAGCCCTCGAGCTCCACGGCCCTGCGCAGGATCCTGTCGGCCTCGTCCGCGGCGTCCCCGTTGGCGATGGACCGCGCCGCGAAGCACGCGAGGGCGCAGGCCAGCTCTTCCGAGTGTCCCGGCCCGTCCGGCACGGAGTCCAGCGCGTACGAGATCGCCGTGAAATCGGCCCACCCGCCCGAAAGCGAGATGTCGGCGACGGCGCCGAGCAAGAGGCGCAGGGACTCGCCGTCCCCGCGCCGCGCGGCGGCGGAGAGTCGGGAGGCAACCTGAATCGACAGGTCGTACGCCATGGACTTGCCGATGGCGCACTCGCGCGCGCGTCGGGAAAGCTCGCGCGCCTCTTCGGCCCCGTCGCCCCCGCCCGCGGCTCCGGCATCCTCGGCGGCTGGATCGTCCCCGGCTTTCGCGGGGAAGCGACCGGACGGCGCTGGCCCGGCCAGTATGGATTTGGCGACGAAGGTTTCGGGGTCGAGCGGGAGGGGGAGGGACGAAACCATGGCGAGGAAGAGTTCGCCGTGCTTCATCGCCATCAACCCGAGATCCTCCAAGCCGAAAAGTGAATTGAAAACGTCAGCGTCCATTGTTGAGCCGTCCTCCGGAGCCCCTTCGCGGGGGCGCCGCCGTTTCGCGCGAAAACGCCCCGAATTTTCTTCGTCCGCCCTGGCCGCCCACGGCGCGGCCGGGTTTAATCGGCAATGTCTGCAATAACTGTAACAGATCGCGGTAAAGCGCACAACCGCCCGCGACGATACGAGCCGTCGGCCCGCGCCCTGCGCATTTTCCAAGGGCGCCTCCGCCGGGCCGGCGAACGGACAATTCCGCGCGGAGCCCCCCCCCGCGAAATTACCGCGCTCCGGAAACGCAAAAATTACTTGCCCCGATCCAGCGGCGAAACGCGGCAGTCTTCCCGTCCTCCCGCCCCGAGGCTTCATGGGAATAGGCCGCGCAATCAGTCCGGGAAAAATTTTAAAAATTTTTGAAATCCGGAAGGAAAAATTAAGGGAATTTCCTCAGCGGCTGGCGTCTGCCGCCGCCCGCTGGTTCCGGCTGCCAGGCAAGCGGCTTGTTCGCGAAAATCACCGCTGCGTTCCGCGACACGCGATCTGGCTTAGCCCCGTCCCGGTCCCGCCGCACGCAGGTCCCGTTCCCGCCCGCCAGCGTCCCCCTTCAGCCCCATACGCCGGACACGCCGACACCGCAGTACGGGCAGATGCCGTCCGCTCCCAGGACGTTGCGGGCCACGGAAAACCCGTCCCGGGCTATGAGAGTCTCCCCGCATCCGGGGCACAAGGTGTCCCCGTAGCCATCCCCGCGCGCGTTCCCCAGATAGACGTGCTTCAAGCCGCACTTGAGGCCTATCGCCCGTGCCGCCTCCAGCTCCCCGGTCCCAGTGGGCTTCAAGTGCGACTGCATCCTCATGGGCGAGAAGCGGCTCACGTGCCAAGGCATGAAAGGGTCGACCCCGGCGAGGAAGCCGGCGAGGGAGTTCAATTCGGCCTCGCCGTCGTTCAAGGTCGGGATG
>JAIRZX010000510.1 GCA_031267005.1 Deltaproteobacteria bacterium | reverse complement strand
GTTGAGGCTGGGCTCGAGCTTGTCCTTCTTCGTCCCGCCGCAGGACTTAGGCGATGTGGACCTTGCGGCCCTTCTTCTTGTGGCCCGAGCAGGTCAACCCCGTGTCGAGGGGCGTCTGGAGGCTGTCGGCCGAGACCTCCTTGGAATCCTTGAGCAGGACCGCGGGCCCGCCGCAGTCATTACCGGGGAACGCGACGCACTGCTTTGGGAGTTGCCTTTTGAGGCTCCGGAACGAGGACAGGCCGTAGACGGGCGGGTCGTTCCGGAACTCGCCGACAACCGTCCCGAGGTCGCGGGCCATCTGGCCGAGCATGCGGCGCCTGTCCTTGCGGGACGCCTGGGCGAAGGGGTCGTAGCCGACCAACAGGCGCCTGTCGCGCCTCCTCCAGATCTCCGTGTCAAGGCCGTGCTCCGCCAACGGGCGCGCCTTCGCGAGCTCCCTCACGAAGAAGGAGAGGCACTCCTGGAAAAGCGCGCCCCTGGTGGGGAGGTCCTTTGACGTTTGAACGGACGTCGGAGGAGTCGAGGCGGACGATTTCCGCCTCCACGCAGTACACCTCGCAGAGGTGGCGCGTGATCGACAGGGCGGCGAGCCAGGGCCCGTTGGCCTCCAGGAACTTCTTCCTGAACTCGTAGTAGGTCCTCTCGGAGACGACGCACTCCTTGTCGGTCGGGTTCTCCGGAAGGCCCAGGGCCATCTGGACGCAGACGTCGCTTTTGAGCCGCGTGAGGGATTCCTCCACTGTCCAGTCGAAAGTCTCCGCCATAAGGAGGCTCCCCGTCAAGGTAACGAGGTCCGCGGTCGGGCGGCCCCAGGACTTGGAGAAGCGCTTGCCAATCTCCGGCGCCGGACGGGAGAGCGGGGGGAGCACGAACTCAAGGATGTCGAAGAAAGGGGTTTTCTTGAACTCTTCGTACTGTCCCGCCCTCGAAGGGTCGTCGAAACGGCTCGATCCGGGGAGCGTTTTCGGTTCGCTTGTCCTTGAAGTAGCCAGCCATGCTTTTTTGCCTCCATCCCAATGGTTAACGGAATATGGAGGTATATTAACAGCAGATATATAATATATCAACACTTAAAGACTTAAAATGCATCTTTGTAATTATATAATTCCTATTGATTCCTTTAGAACTATTTTAAGCCACTTTAAGCCTTTTTGAGGCTTTTTAGGGAACCATTGAATAAAACATCTGAAAAATGCCAAGGTTCTAAATTGGTAGCCGTTCACGGTGTATAAGACCACCTCCCCCATTGGTCTCGGGCAACCTCCCTCATAACTCAGGCCCGCCTGACCTTGTTCTCCCGAACCCCGCTCTCTCGCTTGCCAGAAGCCCGACTCCAGCCTGACACAGGCCCCAGGACCGATCGCCCTTGAGCCCGCGAACGGATACCTCTTTTGCCTCAATAAGCCTCTGGTTGGCTTAGATAACCTCTTGCGCCCAAGTTCGCTAGGAGCCTGTTGCGTAAATCCTGACAGGCGTAGGCATGGCACTGTCAGTAGAGGTAGGCGCTAGCACTTCCCTACTATATACAGCCTCAGACCTTCCTAACAGACAATTACGCAACAGGCTCCTAGGCCTTGGCTGGTGTTCCGGGCCATGATGTCACAATATGGAGCAAGTTCCCCACTTTTGTGTCCATACCCCCCCTGAGACCCTGAAAACCCACTTATCCTGTGAACGGTTACACTTGGGGGGCTCGGGCTCGACGCAGGAGGTCGCGACGCAGGGCCCGCAGGGGCTCACGCCCCGCTAGTCTCGGGGGCCACCCGCCCCGTCAACCCGTAAGGGAAAGCGTACCCGAGCGCGGGCTCGCCCGTGAAACGAGCGGTCGGGGGCGACGAGCCCCCAGGATGGCCCCTGGAGGTCCCTGGAGCGGTCTGCGGGCCTTCCCTCGCCGGACGTCCCCCAGGGAGTCCTTTTCTTTGAGGGGCTTCCCCGTTAGTTCGGGGGCTATCCCGATGAAGAGTTTCCAGCCCAGCTTCCTGGCGTCCTTGAGGATGCGCCTAATTTAGCGGCAAATGCCGTTCCTCGCGCTGAATTTGTTGTTTGCCTTGCAGACGGCGGACTCCGTCCCGGGCCTGACAGTATCCGGCATTCAGTTGGCCTGTAGCCAAGCCTCCATACATTGTCGGCATAGGGTCCCCGCTTCCGGCCCGTCCGAAACCGGAGGTTTCGGCAACGCGTTAGTCGGCCAGGCTTTCTTCCGCCCTTGGGACCGTAACGTCGAAAAGACAAAAAATCGAAGAATTGATCTTAAATCAAGAATATTGTATAAATATAAAGGGTAATACTTTCGCCTCCACTATCTTGAAGGCCCAAAGCCGGAATGCGAACCAAATGACCCAGGATTTACCCGTTCTTCCCCTAGGGCTCGCGAACTTTGAAGACCTTAGGGAAAAACAGGCAGTCTACGTTGACAAGACTAAGTACATCACGGACCTTGAGAAAGCAGGCAAGTTCATCTTTTGCGCCCGGCCCCGCCGTTTCGGCAAGTCCCTTACTGTGAATACGCTCGATGCCTTCTATTCAGGGCGCAAAGAACTTTTCCAGGGCCTCGCGGCCGAAAAAGATATGAGCTCCCCTAATTTTGTAGCCTGCCCTGTCGTCAGTCTGGACATGTCCGCCGTGGCCGGCAGCGGCAGCACTCAAATTTTACAAAACAGAATCATGGGGCGTCTTGGAATAATGGCTGAGCGGCATCAGGTTTCCTTGCGCGGCGAAGATTGCGCTGATGCCTTTTCTTGTCTTATTAGGGACGTCCACAAGGCGAGCGGCCATGAGGCAGTCCTCCTTTTGGATGAGTACGACGCCCCCGTCATAAACATTATCGGCAGGGAGAAACGTGAAAACTACAATAATTTACTTGTGGATACGCGGATCGTCATGCAAGATTTCTACACGCAGATAAAAGTGGAAGAAAAACACATCAAGTTCGCCTTCATTACCGGAGTCACTAAATTTTCCAGGATGGGTGTGTTTTCCAAGCTCAACAACCTGCGCGACATTTCCCTTTTTCCAGATTTCAGCGCTTTCATGGGCTACACACATGAAGAGCTGGTTACGTATTTCGCTCCTTTCATAACCCACACCGCGCGTCTGCTCA
>JAIRZX010000468.1 GCA_031267005.1 Deltaproteobacteria bacterium | reverse complement strand
AGCCCAGATTCACGGGGAAGGCCGGGGACACCGTCCGGAGCTCCCGCCGGGGTTGACGTAGCCGGAATTGCCCTCTCTCTCCTCAATTTCAGCGAACCCGTAGGGCGTGAAGTTGAAGGCCGGGAGGGAGCGAGGCGCTGTCTCCCGGCCGCAGCCGCGGCCTTTGAAGCCCCGTTTGCCGTCCTGGCGAGTCGCCGCCCGGTCCGTCGGCGCCGAACCCGAAGGGGGTCCTTGGCGAGGCTCCGCCATCATTTTGGCGTCTGGGCCTGCGGGCGCCAGAGCACTTCGGGGCCCGCCAGGAACTCCTTCCAAGACAGGGCCGCCGGCATTTGGGGCGGGGCGCGGGAGCGTCCTTGGCGGTTTCGGGCAAGGGGGCGGGGGAAGCGCGTGGGCCGGGCGAAAACCAGCCTCGGCAGGCGAGCCAGCGGGGTGCGCGCTTGGCTGGGAGGCGGCGGAAATGCCGAAATATTACTTGTTCAGGCGATTGGGCTTTAACCAGAATGTGAGGCGGAGAGTCATATTGCCATTTCAATTAAATATGAGAATAATCTCCGAGATATGACCTACTGTATAAGGATTTACAGGTATCCGTTCACGGGTTCAAGGGAGGGGGGCCTGTGTCAGGCGGGAGGCAGCCCTGGGTTATGCGGGAGGCAGCCCTGGGTTATGAGGGAGGCAGCCCTCCCGAGGTAGGTCTGCTTGGAGCAGGACTTCCCTCCGGGGGCCCGGTATGTCCTGGAGCCGTAGACGAACACCGAGTTCCGGTTCCTGAGTTACCTGGTGAAGATGAATGCCATGGGGAGTCCTCCTGCAATTGTACACTGTCCACCTGCAAGGCGGGGCGATCAACACGGCCGGCGGTTAGGGAGGGCTCTGGAGGCGAGGATGGCTCAGTTAGGCAGGGATGGTCCTGACGGAGTGGAAGGTTCGGCGGGCAGGGAGCGGCGGGCAGGGACGGTTCAGACGGCGGGCAGGGACGGTTCAGACGGCGGGGAAGGCTCGGCGGGCAGGGATGGTTCTGAAGGAGGCGAGGCGCCTCCGGGTGGGCGGCGTGAACTTTTGACTCCACAGCGGAAACCCTCTCATCTCTTCCTGTGCGCCCGCCTCGGGACCCTGAGAGTGTGCCCGCGAGGTATCTGTTTACGGGGCAGAAGACCTCCCCCGCCACTGGCCTATGGGGTACCTCCACCATAACCCGGGACCGCCTCCAGCCTGCCACAGGACCGCCGTTCCCTTGAGCACGTGAACGGATACGCCCAGCCAGCCCAGCTGAGGGGTCAGCAACGGCGGAGCTGTGCCCGGATCCGTTTTTGAAGCCAGAATCGACCCGGCCGCCGCAGGAGCTGATGCAATCCCCTCCCTCATGGAGCGCTCGACTTCGGGGGGGGTGGCTGACTTTCGCAGCGGAATCAAGAATTGATCTGCCATCATGAATGTTGTATAAACAGAAAGGGTAATACTGACGCCTCCGCTATCTTGAAGGCCCAAAGCCGGAATGAGAACAAAATGACCCAGGATTTACCCGTTCTTCCCATAGGGATGGCTGACTTTGAAAACCTTAGGGGAAAACAGGCCGTCTACGTTGACAAGACGAAATATATTACGGACCTCGAGAAGGCCGGTCAGTTCGTCTTTTGCGCCCGGCCCCGCCGTTTCGGCAAGTCCCTTACTGTGAACGCGCTCGACGCCTTCTATTCTGGCCGCAAAGATCTTTTCCGGGGCCTCGCGGCCGAAAATGATATGAACTCCCCAAATTTTGTAGCCTGCCCAGTCGTCAGGCTGGACATGTCAGCCGTGGCCGACAGCGACAGCAAAGAAATCTTGCAAAACAAAATCATGAACCGTCTTGGAATAATGGCCGAGCGGCATCAGGTTTCCTTGCGCGGCGAAGATTGCGGTGATGCCTTTTCTTGTCTTATTCGCGACGTCCACAAGGCGAGCGGTCAAAAGGCAGTCCTTCTCTTGGATGAGTACGACGCCCCCGTCATAAGCATTATCGGCAGGGAGAAACGTCCATGTGACAAGAATCTGCTGATTGACACGCGGATCGTCATGCAAAATTTTTACACGCAGATAAAAGTGGAAGAAGAACACATCAAGTTCGCCTTCATTACCGGAGTCACAAAATTTTCCAGGATGGGCGTTTTTTCCAGGCTCAACAACCTCCTGGACATTTCCCTATTTCCGGATTTCAGCGCTTTCATGGGCTACACCCACGAAGAGCTTAAGACGTATTTCGTTCCTTTCATAACCCACACCGCGTGTGCGCTCAAGATGAGCGAAGAAGGGCTTCTAAAAAAACTCAAGGACTATTACGACGGTTTTTCCTTTGACGGGGAAAACGAGGTGTACAACCCTTTCTCGGTACTCTCGTTCTTCAAGGCAAAAAAATTCGGAAACTTTTGGATGATGTCAGGATCTAACACCGTCGTCAGGAAATACCTGCGGGATAAGGCGCTTACGGTTGACCAGTTCCAGGGCCAGGAAATGAAATTCAGTCGGGCTAGTGCTCCCGGTGAAAT
>JAIRZX010000427.1 GCA_031267005.1 Deltaproteobacteria bacterium | reverse complement strand
ATGGGGTTTGGTGGGGCCGCCGGATGGCGTAAAGCCGCGGCACGGGAGGTAAGGGGCTGGCGGGGGGGGGCGGGGTATGGCGCGGAAGGGGTGGGGCGGGAGGGGGCGGCGGGCACACGCGGGCGGGCGGCCCCCGTCGGCGAGGGCGGAAACCCCGCGCCAGGGGAAGGGCGGAGGGGGGAAGGCGGCGGCGGGCCGGGCCTCCGATAGGGGGCCACGGGAACCCCTATACGTCGCCATCGGGGGCGTCGCCCAGGAGCCCTTCCTCAAGCCACTTGCCGAGCACGTCCACGAGGATCTTGGCCGAATCCTTGGAGATGTTCACGCTGTCCCGCTTGCGGTACTCGCCCTTGAACTTCTGGTAGCGGCGCATCGCCGCCTTGGGGGCCATGAACTCGCCTGTCTTGCGGCTCCTCTCCTGGTAGCGGAAGAGGACCACGGCCCAGACGCCCTTCTGGATGACCACCTTGTCGAGCTCCTCGACCACGGCTTCGCCCTCTTCCTCGAAGGCGATGGTGATGTCGCTTACTGTTTCCAAGTCATTTCTCCCTTGATTCTCCGCCACGCCCGCGTCGCGGCGGCCCAATGGATCGGCGCGAGGAACATTCTCCCACGCCGGCAATAACAAGACCGCGCCTTCAGGAGCGGATCCGCCGAAACCTCCACGCGTCGGCCAGGCCGTCGCCGCCAGCTGCCGTCGGCCAAGCCGCCCCTTCAGGCGGCAGCCCGGCAACCGGCTTCTGGAACCGGCCCCGCCGCGGCAAACATTCGCCGACCCCCGTCGGCGGCTTCATGCCCCGGCCCCGCAGCCGCCCCGTCAGGTGCCGATTCCGCCGGAACTGCCCCCGGCCGGCCATGCCCTGCCCCATTCGGCGCCTGCGCAACGCCAACGCGGCGCCACCAGCGCGGCACCGCTTCCCGTCAGGCTACCTGGATGGCTTCCTGGCTTCGGCGGGGGGCGCGGCGGCCGGCCGCGGCTCCCCGGCGTCCCTGAGTTCGGAGGCCGCCTTCCTCAGGTAGAGGAAGAGCGGCAACCCGCAGGAGACGCCGATGGCGAAGGTGGCCACCACCGGGAGCCAGAGGCCCTTCATCCTGAGCCTCCTGCCCTCGCGCACGATAAAGACGAGGGTGACCAGCGCCGCTACCAGCATGTTCACGGCGAAATACGCGGACACGGGGCTAGCGGCGGCCTGGGCCTTGAGGGCTTCGAAGTCGGGGCCGTTCGCCGCCAGGAACTGGCCCAGGAAGCTGTAGGGGGCGACGGCCCCCAGAAGCGCCAGGCCGAGGTAGAAGTAGCCCATGGCGGGTCCTCCGCGGCGGCCTCAGCCGCCCCGGCCGGGATCCGCCCCCTCCGGCCCGGGGGCTCCCGAGGCGGTGTCGGAAGAGGGGACGGCGGCCCCGTCACCCCCGGCCAGCGGCCCGGGCGTTCCCGGGGACTGCGGCGCGGGCGTTCCCTCCCCTGCGGCGGACGCGTCTGCGGCGGGAGCCGCGGGAGCCGAAGCCTCCGGGGAAGGGGCGCCGCCCGCCGGCTCGGGGTCCCCGGGAGTAGCCGGGGGCTCGTACGGGACGGCCCAGGCGGGAGTCTCGGTAGAGACGGCGGCGTAGGGGTTGACCACCCCCGCCCCTTCGGCGGAGCCGGCGGGCAGGGCGTCGGGTATGGCCCCTTCGGGGGAGGCGGTGGTGCCCAGGTACCTGAAGTATTCGGTGGAGCGGGGATCGAGCACTACCACGGCCCTCTCGCGGAGGACGGTCGTGTATGACTCGAGCGAGCGCTTGAAGGCGTAGAACTCGGCGTCCTGGCCGTAGGCCTGGGCGTAGACGGCGGCCGCCTCGCCGTCGGCCTCGCCGCGGATTATCTGGGCCTGGCGCTCGGCCTCGGCCAGGGTCTCGCGGACCCTGCGGTCCGCCTCGCTCTTAATCTTCTGGCCGTTGCGGCGGCCCTCGGAACGGTACTTTGTGGCCTGCTGCTCCCGCTCGGTGCGCATCCTGTCGTAGACGGCCTTCTGGTTCTCGAGAGGGAGATCGGCCCGCTTGATGCGCACGTCTATGACTACCAGCCCGGCCTTGGTGTCCTCCAAGAGCTTCCGGTTGGAGGAGTCGGTCACGGTCTCCATGATGGAGCCGCGGTTCTGGGAGATGATGTCCTGGAGGACGTGTAGGCCCAGCTCCCGGCGGAGCTCGCCCACGATGATACCGCCCAGGCGCCTCTTGGCCTCCTCCACCACGGAGAAGCTGCTCTCGCTCTTGAACCTCTGGTAGAAGAGCAGGGGGTTCTCGATGCGCCAGCGGACGTAGGCGTCCACCACCATGTTCTTCTTGTCGTTGGTGTAGATCTCGGCCGCGCCGACGTCGTACTCCATGAGCCTGTTGTCGAAGTACACGACCCGCTGTATCACGGGGATCTTTGCGTGGAGGCCGGTCTCGCGCACCTTGCCCACGGGCTGCCCGAACTGCAGCACGACAGCCCGCTGGGTCTGGTCGACGGTGAAGAAGACCCCGGACAGGGCCAGCAGGAGCGCCGCCAACAGGACGACGGCAACTGCCGCCTTCCTGCCGGGGCCGCGGGAGGAATGGGAATCGGAGGTCATCGCTCGGCACCCCCCTGCTGGGGCGCCCCCTCGCCCGAAGGGGACATGGGGGCGGGCGGAGCGGAAAGCGGCAGGACGGGGAGGACCCCGCGCCCGCCGTCGCCGCTCATTACGTACTTGTCGACCGAGCCCA
>JAIRZX010000361.1 GCA_031267005.1 Deltaproteobacteria bacterium | reverse complement strand
TGTGGCATTATTGTTTTGATGTAGCTAAGGCGGCAGAACTCTGCTGGGCACGAAGACTCTCATTACTTTGCTACGATATCCTGATGGCCTGGTTAGAAACTTGGCCGGGAACTATAGATTAAAGGAAAATCGTATTCGTCAATGAGAAGCACAACATTACGCTCGTTTAGCGGCTTGAAACCGGATCCGTTCTGCTGGCTGACGGACTGATATCTCGTGGACAGCTTAAATATCAGTTCAGCGATGGCGCTGGAGGGACTAATTGCTTTCAGGGCGATGTTTGACCTTAAAGCGATATTGTCGATTTCAAGAAACAGGGATTCCTCGAACTTGGCAGGGTCCGACTCTATGGCGTTAAAGGGGATGCGGATCACCGGCAATACGTCCCAATTGCTCCCGAGGCGTTTCTCTATCTCGAGTCCTGAAAAGAGTTCCCGTTTGCCTTCGAAGATTCTCTGGATCGTGTCAAGCAGAAGGGTCTTGCCGAATCTCCTGGGACGCGAAAGAAAGAATGGGGCATCCGATCCTATTCCGTATATCAGGTCGTGAATGAGGCCGGTCTTGTCTACATAAACCTTACCGCTGTCCATGATCACTTCAAAGCTCTGCACGTTTACGCCGAAGGGGTATTTTATTACTGGAGTATCAGTCATGTTGCAGGCCTCAGCCTGTGAGATTGCCGAGCGGCGTAACCGCGAAGGCGAAAGAAAACCAGCTGAGCCGCATGCACTGAACACGATCCAGTCAGGCAGAGGAACGAAGATGCAGACTCCGGCTTCCATTGAGAAATCCCCGAGATGGCATTTCTCAAAAAGACCCTAACCTGATTTGATATACTCCATTACGAAAGCAAGCGCAACCGTTCAGTTGCGTTAAGACTGCGGCAGCCCTTTTTAGGGAAGCATGAGCTTGAGCGGGCTGGTTGGCGAATGCTCTGCCAAGGATTTCCGCGGCAAGAATTTTAGCGAGGCTATTCGAAAGCGACACGGGGCTCGGAACCAGACGCGAATCCACCCCGGCTTCCGGGGACTCTCAGACAGGCCGAGCCGCTTGGGTTTCCGCTTGGCTGGGGGAAGGCCAGCGCCGGTATCGGCGATCCGGACGGGAACGCCAGCTCCGTAAAAGCACTCGTCGAGGCAACGTCAACTGCGGAAAGACGTACGCGAAGTTCTCTCGGATGTCACATTCGCCTTCCTTCCCAGCAGGGACGAGTGCCCCTTCGAAGACTACGGGGGGGGCGCTCAAGCGTGGGATGGTCCGCTAGTCTCGCAGGCTCGCCGAACTGGCTTCTCCGCCTTGAGCGGGAAAGACACGGCCGTTCAGCGCAGGACGCTACAGCGTTGGCTAGCGTTAGCGCATGCAATAAAGTGTGGGAATTCTGCCTTTCCGCGTGAGTCCTTAGCCCTTCATATCCGCGTGTGCCATATGCCATTAGTTCCCTCGCGATTCCTTAAGCCTTCAGTGCAGCGAGGGTCTATGCCAGTTGTTCCCTCGCGAGTCCTAAGACCTTCCTGCCGACGCTGGGCTGTCACGGTGCGCTATCATTATTCGACTGTTCTGGGGCCATCCTGCGGCCTTATCCTCTCGGCTATGTCAAGCCGGGATATAGTTTTGATGCGGGAGACGACGGCGGGGCGGATCACTTCGGGGAGCCTGCACATCTCGTGGAGGACCCCGTCGAAGCGCATGCGGGCCGGTAGCCGCTCCCGCTTGGTTCCAGGAGGATGTCCGAGACGTGCCATTCGAAGGCTTCGGTGAAAAGGAGGTTGGTTAGGTTCTTGATGCGCTGGCCGTCGTCAATTTCCGAGGCGCTCTTGAGCATCACGAACAGCTCGAGGTCCGAGACGTCCAGTCCCAACCTCGAGTCTGCCGAGAAACCCCCCTCGGCGGAGCCGAGCTGAAGGCTTGCCGCCTCCCTGGCGGTGATGCGCTCGGCCATCTCCTTCAAAAGCGCCCCAGCCCTCCGAAAGCTACCAGGAAGTCCAACTGGCGGGCCGGGTTCAGCGGGCCCTGCTGGCCGGGTTAGCTGAGCTAGCCGGGCTAGCCGGGCTAGCCGGAGAGCGCCAAATGGTCTTCGCTCCACTGGGAGAGCTGGGTGCCGTAAGGAGGTTGCCGTTCAACCGCCCGCAGGAGCTCCCCGCAGGGAGCGCGGGCCTCTTCCGGATGATCCCGTCCGAGTTGGTTAAGCCCTGAGCTGGGAAGAGCCCCCCGAAGGACTCTTGCCTCGGGAGTGCGAAGAGGGCCTCTGCGGCGAGCTCGTCTTCCCCTGCCCGGGGACCATGCCAGCCGAGGCCTCGCTCCCCCGCAGGAGCTACGGGACCCCGGCCATGATGCTCCTTACCGCCCCGTCTCCCCGGCGAGAACGTTGGCCCTCGGCCCGAATGAGAGCGAGAGCGTTTCTGTGAGGGAATGTCCCGTACCTGGAGTTCGACCGGCAGCCTTCGCCCTGACCGGCAATGGCGTCCCGGGGCGGCGTGGCCGGTTCCGGACCAGCTTTTCGGAGAGTTGCTCCTGAAACCATGGAACCTTGATCCTTGATTCCTTTACGAAAACTCATCCACCCCCCACGAAGTCGAATGGTATACGTTCGCGAGGTGGGGTGGGCAAAGTGTAAGGATGGTAGCTGGTTCGCGGAGGAGGGCCAGGAAGACGGGGAGGGGAGAGCTGATACGTTCGAAGGGAAGCGTCTGGAAGGAGGGAGAAGGAGGAGCCTCGGGGGAGGCCAGTTTTCCGACGGCTGCCCGTGCGAGTGGATGCCGGGCCTGCGGCGTGGGCAGGGGGGGTGTGTCTAGCCTGCCTGGCCAGGCCCGCGGACGGGTACGTCGAGGCGGTTGCCGTGCGCGCCGGAAGCAAAGGATCGTAAACAACCGTACACTCCGGCCGCAAGTTGCCGGAACTCCCGTTCGGGAGGAGGATCGAACTGTCCTCGGAAAAGCTCGCCGCCGACGGCGCCTGACTGGCGGAGATCCGAGCCAGCGGGATCGTTTGCCGCGGCTCGCCGCTCCCAAAACCCTCCCGGCGTCCGCCGGGACCGCTCAGGTTCAGCCTGGACTGACCCTTCCGCCGGAACATCGGTATGCCACCAAGGCGTTCGCCGAGGTCTGCTCCAGAAGCTCCCCCCCATCCCCGAAAGGCGTTCCGGTCCCCGCTCGACGACGACGACGCCGCCGACGCCTACGGCCGTTGCCCGCAGACGGCTGGACCGCGCACATGTAATCAGCATGGGGTCGGCGGCAGCCAAGGCGTCTCCGAATCATTTACGGCGTTAACCGGGCAGGCTTTCCGTAAAGCCTATCGCAAACGCCCCCCGGACTTCCGGCAGGTCATTATTCGGGGGTGCCGAGCCTGGCCTGCGCCAGCGGTTCCAGCCACCGGGCGGCAAGCCCCGGAGCTTTGCCTTTCCCTCTGAGCCGCGAAGGGCGAAGGGCCGCCTGCGGGAAACGGGGCCCGGCGGCGCCCGATGAACGGCGGCGAAAACGGCGCGTCCCTCCGGAAGGGCGCTTGCCTACCCCGAGCCGTCCCCGGGGGGTGGCGGGGGGGTTACGCATGTCCCGTTCTTAATCCTTAAGGCCGTCTCGCGTCCATTCCTCTTGAAGAGGCCGCCCACGATGTTCCTCTCCTCCTTGCCGACGGCGAGCGACACCAGGACGGGAGTTTCCGAGGCGCCTCCGTATCCCCTCAGGTGAATCTGGTTCATTCCGGACCTTGCCGCCCTGGCCGCCCCTTTGGCGTTTTTAGAAATTTTCAGTTCCATTACATACGTCATGGAGCCGTAGACAACCTCCAGATCAAGACGGCCGCAGTTCTCCGGTTTCTCAGGGGTGGTTTTGGCTCCGGCCATCCACAGGCAGGCTTGCAGCAGGGAACGGTAGTAGCTCTCGCCCCTTTCCTTTTGGAGTTTATCCGCCAGCGTAGCCGCCTTGATTTCGTCCGACGGTTCAAGGCGGGCCCCGCCGGGTTTCTTGCGCATGGTTTTCTTAAGCATCCTGACCAGCGGAACTGTGTTCGCGTCCGAGTGGTCACGGTAATGAATGCCTGCAAGAAGCTGAATTAAAACTGTTACAATACCTATGATATCGCCGGATGCCAGTCGATCGCCAAGTTCCCGTCCGGATTTACCGATGGCCCCCCAGTCGGAGTTGAAATTCTGCAGAAACAGCTTTGAAAACGCCTGTCGTACCTCGCTGTTGGGATAATCCAAGAGATACCTCCCCCCGTCTTTGGCCCGGAGGGTCAGGTAGCCGGATTGGTAGAGGAAGCCTTCCGGAGATGTGGCGTCAATTTCCCCGGGCTGTCTTGCTTCGCTGTAGTCCATTTCCTGACCCTGGAACTGGTCGACCGTAAGCTCCTTATCCCACAGGAATTTCCTGACTACGGTGTTAGATCCTGATTCCATCCAAAAGTTTCCGAATTCTTTTTCCGCGAAGAAAGAGATGACGGAAAAAGGATTGTACACCTTGGTTTTCCCGTCAAATGAAAACCCGTAGTAATAATCCTTTGTTTTATTTAAAAGCCCTTCTTCGCTCATCTTGAGTTCAAGAGCGGTAGCGGATATGAAATGGGCGAAATACGTCATCAGCTCTTCATGGGTGCAACCCATGAAAGCGCTGAAACCTGAAAGAAGGGAAATGTCCCGCAGGTTATTGAGCTTGGAAAACACTCCCATCCTGGAAAACTTAGTGACTCCGGTAATGAAGGCGAGCTTGATAAGTTTTCCTTCAACTTTGATCTGCGTGTAAAACTTTTGGATTATGTTCCGCGTCTCGGAAAGCAGTTTCGGATCATAAGTATACTTGTCCCTGCCGATAAGGTCTGTGACTGGGGCGTCGTACTCATCCAAAAGCAGGACTGCCTTTTTGCCGCTCGCCTTGTGGACGTCCTGAATAAGACAAGAAAAGGCAACAGCGCAATTATCGCCGCGCAATGATACCTGATGCCGCTCCGCGATTATTTCAAGACGCATCATGATTGAGTTTTGCAAAAGTTTTGCGCTGTCGCTGCCAGCCACAGCGGACATGTCCAGCCTGATTACAGGGCAGACTGTAAAATTAGGGGAGCACATAACTTTTTCGGCGGCGAGGCCCTGGAAAAGATCTTTGCGTCCAGAGTAGAAGGCATCGAGCGTATCCACAGTAAGGGACTTGCCGAAACGGCGGGGTCGAGCGCAAAAGACGAACTGGCCTGCTTTCTCAAGGTCCGTGATATACTTCGTCTTGTCGACATAGACGGCCTGTTTTTCCCTAAGGGTGTCAAAGTCCGCCATCCCTAGGGGAAGAACGGGTAGTTCCTGTGTCATTATTGTCGCATTCCGGCTTTGGGCCTTCAAGATAGTTGAGGCGTCAGCACTGCCCTTCCTAAATTTATACAACATACCTGATTATTGATCAATTCTTGATTCCCCAGCGAAAAGTCAGCCGCCCCCCCTCCCCGAAGCCGAACGCTCCATGAGGGAGGGGATGGTCATATCCCCCCGGCGGAAGGGTAGATTCGAGCTTTTAAAAACTATCTGGGCATGCCTTCGCCGTTGCTGACCTCTCAACGGGTCTGCCGGCTCGAGCGATTCTATTTTTAGCGAGCGATCTGTCTGCCTCCTTACTGGCAAGTTCCGGTCCGGGTTGCTTGACCGTTTTCCCTGATACGCGCCCCCCAGGGCTCTCAGGCCAACAGCGGGAGCCTCTCGCACTGGTACCGGAACTTGTGGTTACAAATGATTTTCAAGCCGACGAGCTTCATCTGGTGGCTCGCGGCGTCCGCCTTGCGGTTTCCCCGGAGCCTCACTTTGCCTCCCTTCCGGGCCCATTTCCACCCGCTCGCGGCGCCCTCGGCGCCGTTGCGTTGCCTGTCCTCCGCGACGCTGGCGGGGGGGCGCCCTCCAGGCGCGGTTCTTAGCGGTCTTAAGGCAGGTCAGGCTTCGCCTCCTCCCGGAGTCGCCCCGCGTCCACGGGCTCCGCAGGGCGCAGTACCTCGTCCACGGGCTCTGCGGGGCGTAGCACCTCGTCCTAGCGGGCCGCGCGGACGGCGCTGTCGAAACGGGCGTTTACGCCGTCTCCGCCCTTGCCCAAGTCCGACGGGACGGCCTTCCGCCCCGGCGGGCACTTAAGATCAAGGAGCCATTTTCGTCGGTCTTGAACTCCCCGAGGGAACGCCCGGCCTCGAACTACTCCAAGTCGTCCCCGTGAGGTCCTTCAGACCGCCGATCACGGAGGTGACCATGTCGGCGCCAACTCTCCGACGAGTTCGACGTTGGGGGTGCGCAGGCGTTGTCGGACGAGAGGGGCTCCGCGTTAATACCCGTCATCTCCAGGCGGGCGGCGAAGGACTTGACGGAGCGGACGTCGCTTACCTCTGCGCCTTCGGTAACTCTGCAGATGAGGAGGTTTATGACGGGGCCGAGCTTGCTGTTCTTCGTCCTGCCGCAGGTCTTAGGCGATCTGGACCTTGCGGCCCTCTTTACTCCTTAGTGGCCCGAGCAGGCCGGCCCCGTGTCGCGGGGGCTTCTGGGACTTCGGAGGCTGTTGGCGGCCCCCTCATTGTAATCCCAGAGGAGGGCTGAGGGACCGCCGCCGTCCTCCTCGGGGCCCGCGAAGCGCCGCTCGCGCCCGGGCTTACGGCGGCGGGTCAAGGGGCGTCCCGTTGCGCGGCGGCGGGCTTTCGCCGCCAATAGGCGGGGGCATCTCCGGCGTCCCGCCCGTGACCCGCCGGGAACTCGGAGCCTTGGCGTCCAGAACAAGGCGTAGCCATTAAAAAGGTGGAGAGGCCATTTTGAAGGATAGTCGCCGGGAGCCTCCGTCCGGCCAGTATCCTGCCTGGTTCTCCGCGTCGTTTGGGAGGGCTTCAAGGCGGAATGAGGGGCTCCGGCGGAGAAGGCGGAAAGCGCTTGATCTTTGGCAGGCTATACTATATATTCCAATTGTAAAGGCCCACGCCGCAAATTACGGGCATTACCGCCCGCTTCCGGTCCGCATCGGAGTTGCCGGGAACTCCGGCTAATCGCCGTGTTCCCCCCCCTCCGGCGGCTCTTCTGCCTTCCGGAACCGTCCGCCCCAGTCCAGTTATGGCCCTTCGGGCGGGCGCTCCATAACGTCTATCCCTGAAGCCCCGACGTTGGCCGCTCCGGCCTCGTTTCGGGGCTTCTGAGCCCAGACCCCCGGCCTCCCGTTTTCCGGCTGCCGGTCCCGATTCCGTAGGCCTTCGCTTCCATTCTCCCGGCTCCTCGAACCTTGGCTTTCCCGAATTTGTTCGTTCCGCAGCCGGCAATCTTGCCATTCCTTTCCCGCCCCCAGGCCGCCTTGCCCCGGCCTTTCCTCGGACGGCCGCCTTGCCCCGGCTTTTCCTCAGACGGCCGCCTTGCCCCGGCCTTTCCTCGGACGGCCGCCTCGCCCGGGCCTTTCCTCGGACGGTCGCCTCGCCCCGGCCTTTCCTCGGACGGCCGCCTTGCCCCGGCCTTTCCTTGGACGCCCGCCTTGCCCCAGGCCGTCTTTCCCCGGCTTTCCAGTTTGAGTCCGCCGCTCTGGGCCGAGGCAGGGGACGAGGGCTCGGGCGACGCCGTCGTTCCAAGCCGCTGGCCTGAAAGCCCCATAAAACCCTAACAACCCTAACGGAGACGATCCCGCCGCGATGGAAAAAGATCAAGAAAAAGGCCAGGAGGCTTCCCCCGAGGCCGGCCCCGCGACAACGATGGATCCCGCCCGCCAGGAGGTCTACGAGGCCTGGCAGACCTTCGACGAGTACCTCACCGCCACCCGCTACGCGGTGAGGGATCCGGAGAGCGGGGAGCCCAGGGAGGTCTCCTACCAGGACATACTGACCGGGAGGATCATCCCCAAGCTCCTGGCGGCCAAGACGCCCATCAGCGACCCGGATCTGACCGACGAGCTCGCCTTAGCCCTCTTGAACCGGCACCTCATACCCGCCTCCCCCCTCCTGATGAGCTTCGGGAACCCCCACACCAGACGGCCGGGGTACTTCTCCTGCTACCCCCTGGGCTTCGTGGGGGACAGCCTGGCAGAGATAGAGACGATGCGCCAGAAGATGCGCACCATCTACATGGCGGGCGGGGGAGCGGGGATCGATCTGTCCCGGCTCAGGGCGAAGGGGTCCCCGGTGGACCGGGGCCAGGGCATCGCCTCCGGGCCGGTGGGGTTCCTTCCGGACTTCGACGCCGTGACCGGCACCACCAACCAGGGCGGCCGGAGGAGGGGGGCGCTCCTGGTCCAGATGGACTGGGAGCACCCGGACATCGCGGACTTCGTCAAAGCCAAG
Source organism: Deltaproteobacteria bacterium (assembly GCA_031267005.1). Classification (GTDB taxonomy): domain Bacteria; phylum Desulfobacterota; class Desulfarculia; order Adiutricales; family Adiutricaceae; genus JAIRZX01. Next base: position 3,395 of record JAIRZX010000361.1, on the reverse strand, counting down.
AACTTCAACGGCCAGCTGAACCGCTTCATCCACACCCTGCCCGCTTCCGAGCGCCCGGTCCAGGGCACGAACCTGTCGAACATGAACATCTCGGTGAACGCCTACGGGGCCTTCTGGGAGAACGCCGAGCTCATAGACCTCATAGCCCGGAACATGTGGTCCACGGGCGATCCCGGGCTCCTGTTCGTTGACAACATGCTCAAGTACTCCCCCTTGCGGGAGGACGACGAGCCCAGGTTCTCGAACCCCTGCGGGGAGTACCTGGCATCGGCGGGAACGGCCTGCAACCTCATAACGGTCAACGCCGCGCGGCTGGCCAGGGCCGCCTGCGACAGGCTCAAGCGCGAGGGCATGGACCCCCGCGCCGATCCCGGAGGCTGGCACAGGGCCTTTACCAGGCAGTTCTGGAGCATCCTGGGCCGCACGGCGGGGCTCGCGGCCTACCTGGGGAGCGTGGTCTTGGAGTACCCCGAGGGCTACCCGCTTCCGGAGATCCGCGAGAAGACCATGGCCAAAAAGCCGGTGGGCGTGGGCATCTCCGGCTTCCACACGGCGCTGCTCCTGGCCTATTGGGGGGCCGAGCCCTACGGCTCGGCCGAGGCCGTGCGCTTCGCCCGGTCAACCCAGGCCGCGTTGTGCCTCGGGACGCTGGGCATGAGCGCGTCCTTCGCGAGGCGCACCGGCCACGTCTACGAGAACGCCCCCTACTGGAGCGCCCACCTGGGCGAGCTATCGGAGACGCTTTGCGAGTGCGGCCTCGAGGACGCCACCGGGCATATCATAGACGATCTGAAGAACCTCGTGTCCGAGCGGGGGGGCTTCTACAACTGCCTCACCACCAGCCAGGCGCCCACGGGGAGCGTGTCGGCGTTTTTGAGGAACATCGACACCGGCATCGAGCCCTTCTTCGCGCTGTCGGTCAATCGCAGGGTACGCGACCCCAAGCGCGGCTGGGTGGAGTTCGTGCAGCGCCCGGCCGAGCTCTCGGACATCCTGGCCTCCGACGAGGCCTTCCGCGAGCGGGCCGAGGCCCAGACCGCCCTGAAGCTCTCCCCCATCGAGCAACTGAACATGCTCGCGGCCTTCCAGCGCCACAACCACACCGGCGTATCCAAGACCGTGAACCTGCCAGCCCAGACCGGCTCGGACGAGATAAAGGATCTCATAATCGCCTCCCGGGACAGGAGGCTCAAAGGCTTCACCGTCTACCGCGACACCTCCCTGGACGGGGTCATCTCCGTCGCCGCGCCCGCCGATGGGGCCTCCGCCGGGGCCGCCTCCCGCAACGAGGGCCGGGGCGGCGGCGGCGACGATGACGGCGGCGACGGCCGCGACGGGCCCTGCCCGGACTTCGAGACTTTCGAGGACGTAGGAGACGACCGCCCCGGGCGCATCTACAGGGCCCGGAGCTCGTCTTTGAACGCCCACATAACCCTCTCCCACGATTCCAAGAACAACATCCGCGAGGTCTTCGTGTCCGCCGGGGATACGGGCGCCGACATCAACGCCATCTTCACGGCCTTCGGCATGATCCTCTCCGTCGCCCTCCGCAAGGCCCCCTCCCTATTCGACCCCCTGGTGAAGGTCCTGACCAAGGTCCGCATGGACCAGCGGGTCATCATCCGCACCAGGATGTCCGAAGAGCCCATAGTGGGCTACAGCCTCCCCCAGGCGATAGGCCTCCTGATGCGCCAGCGCAAGGACTTCCTCGACAAGGGATGCCAGGTGCCGGTGCCGCACGACGTCGGCAACTACGACCTTTGCCCGGAGTGCCACGAGCTTTCGCTCAGGCGCGAGGGCTCCTGCCGCAAGTGCGACAAGTGCGGGTACTCGACCTGTTAGTTCTGGGTCCGGGCTTGACGGGAGGCGGAGGACGTCCGGCCGAACTGCCCTATGGGTACGGTTGCGGGCTTTCCGTCCGCCCCGAGAACGGGCGTTGAACTCGTTGCGCTCTTCACGGCCTCTTGATTTGTTGAGAAGAGGGCTTTATTCTGGTTGTAGAGATAGGAGTCGGCGCCTATGTCCGAACAGAACCAGGAAATACAGGAAGTCGGCCAGGGGCCCGGCCAGGCGGGAATCCTGCCTCAAAAATCTTACACGTCCGATGAAGTGGTTCAGCTCGTCAGCCAGCTGAAACTCGAAAATGAGATATCCCGACTCAAAGACAGCCAGAAGCAGTTCGTAACCAGGGACGAACTCCGGGATGAGTTGGAAAAGCTGACGGACAAGCTGACGGACAAACTGACGGAAACCTTTAACGCCAAATTCGATGGATTGAAAGCTGATATCGCCGCCGTTAAGTCTGATGTCGCAGACGTTAAGTCTGATGTCGCCGCCGTTAAGGCTGATGTCGCCGACCTTAAGTCTGAAGTAGTCCGTATCAATATCGACTTAGGTCAGTTCGGCCCGAGATTGGATTCCGTTGAGAAATCCGTCAGCCTGTTAACGAAGATTTTCACGTTTACCGCTGCGGCCTTTGTAGCGGTTTTTATTGTTTATGGAGCTATTCTTTTCAATGTGTGGGGAGCCGTATCGTCCCTTAAGGGCGCGAGAGCGCAGGAGGCTCAGCAGGTGGCGATGGCGCAGACGGATCCTGCCGAACCTGCAACTCCTTCCCAGCAAGCGACAGCGCCGCCCGCGCCATCCGCGGAGACGGTTGTCCAGTCCGATCGCGCTGGCGGCCCGTACGGAACCGAAGGCTCGGAAGGCGGGGGGTGATGCCTTCGGAAACCTGTTGGCGTTGCGAGCCGCCTCCACGATCCGCTGGCGGGCGGTACGTTAATATGGTGAAGTCGCTAGCGCGGCAGGAATGCGTGAATTCCGCGTAGCCGTTTGCGGGCTGAGGCGTATAACTTTGCGGCTTGGTCCGACCAACCTGGAAGCGGGTTTTAGAGGGAGCTTCTAATTTTAGAGGAATGCCTCTATACGCGGAAGGGGTTAAGGTGCAAGTTTCCCGTCGGGCGGCATCCGACTGTTATGCTTCGCGGGGTCGCGGACGCGGATCGTCGCCTGTTTCCGGTGGCGGGTTTCGGCGGTCCCGGGCGGGGCGTCGGCCTTAAGGCGCGAACGAGGGGGCGGCCAGTCGGCTTATCGGCCAGCGGGCGAGCTTGCCGGACGAAAAGGGCGGCGGGCAGTCCGGTTGCGGACGGGCATGGCCAGAGGCGGGCGAGGCAGAGTTCGGGGGGGGGGCACGTCCGGGCGAAGGGGCCCATGGGACGCGGAAGCTTTCGCCATTGCGTAAGGATCGCTTGTGTGGTTCGCCAGCGCGGGCCGTGCGCGGAAGCGCAAGGAGTTAGGCGGGCCGGATGGTTTTCCTGCGGGGGGTCCGTTCCCTGCCGCTTGCTCGTCGGCGTTGCGACCGCGACCGCGACCTCGCCTTTACTTAAGGCAAGTGG
>JAIRZX010000349.1 GCA_031267005.1 Deltaproteobacteria bacterium | reverse complement strand
GCCTTCGCCATCAAGGTCCCGATGTTCCCGTTCCACACCTGGCTTCCCGCGGCGCACGTGCAGGCGCCGTCGGCCGGGTCGGTCATCCTGGCGGCCGTGCTCCTGAAGATGGGCACCTACGGCTTCCTGCGCTTCTCGCTGCCCATGACCCCCAGCGCGAGCGAGCACTTCGCGCCGCTCATGATTGCCATCTCCATAGCCTCGATACTCTACGGGGGCTTCGTTGCGCTGGGGCAGACGGACATCAAGAAGCTCATCGCCTACTCCTCGGTGGCCCACATGGGGTTCGTGACGCTGGGCATCTTCCTTTTCTCCAAGGAAGGCGTCCAGGGGGCCATCTTCCAGATGCTCAATCACGGCATCATCACCGGCGCGCTGTTCTGCATGGTGGGCGCGGTCTACGAGAGGAGCCACAGCCGGGACATCGGGAAGAACCTCGGCCTGGGCAAGTTCCTGCCGTTCTTCATGCTCTTCTGGGGCCTCTTCGGCTTCGCCTCCTTCGGGTTCCCCGGCACCAACGGCTTCGTTGGAGAGCTCCTGGTGCTTACGGCCGCCTTCAAGTTCAAGACCGTGATAGGCATCCTCTGCATCCCCGGGGCGCTCCTGGCCGCCGCCTACATCTTCAAGGTCACGCTGAAGTTGGCCTGGGGCGAGCCCACCTCGGTAACCGGGGACAAGTGGTACGACCTGAACAAGAAGGAAGGGATCTACCTCGCGGGCCCGGCGGCGCTGGTGATCTACCTGGGCCTGGCCCCCACCGGCCTCTTGAACGTCATAACCCCCGCCATCGACGACAACCTGGCCAGCTACCACGCCCGCAAGGGCCTCGTGAGCGAATCCGCCTCGGCCGGCGCGGCCGCCGCGCCTTCTTCCGCCGCGCCCGCCCCGGCGGGCGGTCCGGCCTCGGCCGGTCCGGAGTCGGGCGATCCGGCGGCGGCCCCCGGCGATCCGGGCGACGGTCCCGGCCGGGACGCCGCCCCAGCCGGCTTGCCGGGGGCGCTGGACAAGGCCGGACTCGACCAGGGCTTCGGCGCGGCGGGGCTTTCCCCCTCCGCGAACCCCGGAGCGGCGCTCTCGGAACCGGCGGGTGCCGGGGCCGGGGGCCTGAGGCTTTCCCTGAGCGCGGTAAAGGGAGTTGACTACAATGGCTGAGCTGAACTTCAGTATCTCTTACGTCTGGCCGGAGACCATGTTCTTCGTCCTGGTGCTCTACCTTTTCGCGGCCGCCCTGCTCGAGAAGAAGCACCCGGCCGCGGCGTCGAACGCCTCTTTGGCCGCGTGCCCGGTCCTGGGCCTGCTCGCCGCCGCCTCGGCGTGCTGCACTTTCGGCTACGACCAGACCTTGTTCTTCGGGAGCTACAAAGTTGACGGGCTCTCGCAGTTCTTCAAGATCCTGATAGGCGTGGGCTTCGCCTTCGCGGCTTTGAATTCCATGCGCCAGCCCACGCTGCGGAGAGAGAAGAGGGTGGACTATTTCCTCTTCCTCGCCATGAGCGCCTGGGGGCTCACCGTCCTGGCATCCGCGGCCGAGCTCGTCACCATATACCTCGCCCTCGAGCTCTCCTCGTACTCGCTGTACGTCCTCATACCGGTGCGCTCCCGCTCCAAGGAAGCCGCCGAGGCGGGGCTCAAGTACATCCTCTTCGGGGCGGCCGCCACGGCCGTGGCCCTCTACGGGCTCTCCTGGATCGTGGTGGACCAGCACACAACCTATATAAGCGCCCTGGCCGCGAAGTCATGGTCCGTTTCCGACTCGCCCTTGGCCGTGATGGGCCTGGCCTGTTTCCTGGGCGGGCTTTTCTTCAAGCTGGCCCTCTTCCCCTTCCATTTCTGGTGCCCGGACGTCTACCAGGGCGCCTCCAACGAGACAGCCGCCTTCGCGGCCACCCTGCCCAAGCTGGGGGCCGTCATCGTCCTCATCAGGCTCTGCGCGATGCTGAAGCCCGAACTCGAGGTGACCGGGATCCTCGCCCTCCTGGCGGCCCTTTCCGTCACCTACGGGAACCTCTGCGCCTTGGCCCAGAAGGATTTGAAGCGCATGCTGGGCTTCTCTTCCGTAGCGCACGCGGGCTACATACTCTGCGGGCTGGTCGCGGGGACCGCCGAAGGGCTGGCCGCCGCCGCCTTCTACGCCATGGCCTACCTCTTCATGAACCTCCTGTGCTTCTGGGTCATCGCCCGGGTCGCCCAGGACGGCCGCAACCTCAACTACGAGGACTTGAACGGCCTTTCGGCCCGCTCGCCCGTTCTGGCCCTGTGCCTGGCCGCGGCGGCCTTCTCCCTGGTGTCGCTCCCGCCGACCGTGGGCTTCATCGGCAAGCTCTGGCTCATCACCGCCCTGTGGGGCCACGGCTACGACTGGCTGGTCATCGTGGTGTGCGTCAACAGCGCCATAGCCATCTTCTACTACCTGTCGCTGGTCCGCCACGCCTACACCGAGGACCCGGAGGGCGAGCTCCCCGAAGGAGCGGCGGCGGGCGCGCTCCCCGGCCCCATCGCCTTGGCCGACAACGGCGCCCTGAGCCAGATAGGCGCCTTGGCCCTGGGCCTCTTGGTGGTGCTCCTGGGCGTGTTGCCCGGCCCGGTTTACAGCGCGGTGCTGTCCGCTTCCAAGCTTATCCTGCAATAGGGCGAGGCGACGCGGGCCGCCCGGGGCCCCTTAGCCGGTTCGGACCTTCAAGAGGGGGCGGCCTTAGAGGCCTCCCCCTCTTTTTCGTCTCTGGCCGTTGCTTCGTTTCTGGCCGCTGCGAACAAGCGGACGGAACCTCCCGGCGGGAGAAACGGCGCAGTTGCGGCAACGGGCGGGCAATAGCGGGAGGGCGGGCGGGTTAATGGACTAAAGGCGGGAAGGCCGGAAAGGGGGGAAGCTGGCAAGAGCGGAAATTGCGAACGGAATAATGCGGTTAGCGTTAAAGTCCGAAAGGGCGAATGGGGTGAAGGCTGGAAAGGGGGGACGGCAGGAAGCGAGCAAGAGTGATATCAGTGCAAAAAGAGCTAATAGAACTTCTTCGCAATAGACCTCTTCTTGATTTTTAAAGGTATCCCTAACGTCCGATTTTAGGCCGCAGCTAGGTTTTTGATATGTTTTTGTGC
>JAIRZX010000335.1 GCA_031267005.1 Deltaproteobacteria bacterium | reverse complement strand
AGGATCCAGTGCGAGAGGCTCAGGCGGCTGGCCTGAGACCCCGGGGGGCGTGTATCAGGGCAAACGGTCAAGCCGCCCGGACCGGAACGTGACAGTAAGGAGGCAGACAGAATAATTGCTAAAAATAGAATCGTTCGGGCCGGCCAGCCCAGCTGAGGGGTCAGCAACGGCGGAGCCGTGCCCAGATCATTTTTGAAGCCCGAATCGCCACCGCAACCGGGGGAGCTAATGCCGTCCCCTCCCTCATGGAGCGTCCGACTTCCGGGGGGCGAATGAGTTTCGGCGGCGGAATCAAGCTTTCCGTTGCGCGGCCTTTTTTCCGGGCCATGCCCCCCCCGCCTTCCCGCTCCGCCTAGACTGCGGCTCCCGGCGCGCCCCAGCGGCCCAGACTGGGCCGGAAAAAACGCGGACGGGGACGCCTCCCTTGGACCAGGGAGCGCAAACCACCACGAGTCCCCCGGCATTTGCGCCCCGAGGCCTTCCGGCAGGCGCCCCCGCCCGCGATCCATGCCCCTTCCGGGGCAAACCCTGAAATATCCTGTCGGCGTAAGCGACATCCCCGTCCGCCCGTCACAAGCGACGCGAGGACGGCAATGGGAACCGTTCCAAACCCTGCTGAACACGGCCTGCCCTCCCGCCTATACCGGCGGGCGCCAATCCCCGCTCCCCGGCGGAAGCCCGTCCCCATTTCCGGAAAAACGCCCATCACCCCCGCCTCCCGCCGCTTCCGGCCCATCTCCCGGCCCTTCTCCGGAAGCCTATGGAGGACACCGCCAGGAGGGCGAGCGCGAAGGCGGACAAGGTCCGCTCCGCCCCGGAGGAACTGGCCGACATGTCCTCCTTTTCCAAAGCAACGTTTTCCATCTTCAAACCCCGCCCTCTCTCGGCCTCCGAGAACCCGTCAAGGGAGCCCGAGTCCGCGGATGGAAGGTCGGCGTATGAGGCCGGGACCGTTCCGAAGGCTCGGGCGCGGCGCGGCCCCGCCGTCCTTTCGGGGGCGGAAGGCGGAAGGCCGCGTTCTGTGCCCCGGCGGTCTGGGAGGTCTCTGTCTTGAGGCATGGGAGGTGGTCCTCGTTATATCTGCGGATAATCTTCGGCGCGCCCGAAGCGATATCGCCCGCCCTCGGCCCGGAGGCGGCCGGCCCCGCCCCGAGCGGAGCCGGCCTTCACGGTCCGGAGCGGCCCCGCCGTACGGCGGCGGCCGACTATGGCCCTGACCGGCTTACACCGGCCGGGGAAATCAATCGTCGATTTATTCAACAGGTTCCGTGTCCTTTCTGAATCACGTCCTTCCGGCTCACGTCCTTCCGGCTCACGTCCTTCCGGCCTCCCGGGCTCCCGGGCTCCCGGGCTAACTGGCCGACGGACTTTGGAATTTGGCTTTCGGAGGCGCAGGGCGCGGCCATCCGGCAACTCCGGCGAATCAAGGCTCCGGGGCGTCGCCACCGACCGCCTTCCCAAGCCCGTCGCCCGCTCCTCCGGAGGCGCCCGGCACGCCGAAAGTCCCGTGGCCGTCCCCGCCCGGAGCGTCCCCGCCCGGAGCGTCCCCGCCCGGAGCGCCCCCGGCCGCCCCCTCCCCCCCGCCGTTTCCGGGTAGGTGCGGGGAACCCGACGCGGCCCCCCCCCCGCCGTTTGCGCCTCCGTCGGCCGGTCCGGACGCCTCGGCCGGGCCGGGGCCAGCTGACGGGCCGGAGGCGGCTAACGGTCCGGAAGCCCCGGCCGGGCGGGAATCCCCGCTCCGGGCCGCGGCGCCGTTCCCGGCGGCCCGACGGCGTTTGGACTTCATGCGGTAGCCAATGAAAAACACGGCCAGCAGCGCGAGGACGAAGGCGGAAACGGTCCACTCCACGCCGGACGAACTTATGGAGGTGTCCTCTGCCTGGTTGTCGACCGGCTCCATCTTGAGGCCCTTGACCGAGTCGGCGTCCGCCTGCTCGTCGGTTGGCCCCGGCTCACGGGCCGGGTTGGAGTCATCGCTGGACTTCTTGTCGCCCAAGTCCCGCAAAAGCTGCTCCCGCTCCGCCACCTGCTCCTCCAGCGGCTTCTTGCCCATGGTCTCGACGGCTATCCGGAACTGCGCCACCAGCTCCGGGCTCATGACTCCTGGAAGCGAGATGATGTTCATGACCATCTGGTTGAACTGGGGGTTGTTGCAGGTGTGGTCGCAGCACGCTATCCCGCGGTTTATGACGCTCATGGCGTAGTCAGACGCGAGCTTCTGCCGGACCTCGTCGGAGGGGGCCCAGTACTCCTTGCGCACCGCCTCCAGCATCCTGCCAGTCAGGGACTGGAAAGCCCAGGCGTTGTTGGAGTCCATAAACTCCGGGACGTCCTGGCCGTACTTGTCCTCGACGTAAACCTGGTAGGCCTGGTCCCACATCTTCGAGTCGATGTTCTGGGGAGTGGTCACCTGCCAGCCCCAGAGGTATTCGACGAACTTGGACATCTCCTGGGCGCCCGCGTAGCCCTCGCCCATCATGCCCTCTATCCAGGTGGGGTTCAGGTAGCGGGATCTGGTCTCCTGGCCTATGAAGCGGTCCAGCCCCGATATGCCCACCTGGCCGTTAGCCCTCTGGTCGGCCACGTAGGTCTCGGGCGCCTCGCCGGACAGGGAGGTTATGGCCATGGACAGCCCGCCCAGGAACATGAACACGTCGTCGTTGTCGAGCACCCCGAAGAGGTGCGAGCTCACCGAGTGCCAGGCCACCTTGGATCCCTTGAGGTTCAGTTCCAGGGAGTCCCTCGCCGGGGCCCCCCACATCTCCTCGCCGAAGGCGTAGCCGGTGTGCTCCCTGAAGGTCCGGGAGACGTCCTCCGGATCGTCCCAGAGCCCGGAGGAGGACACCGTCTCGGATACGCGGTTGCCGTAGGCCCCGGGCCGCTCGGAGAATATCCTCGCCCGGGAGAAGCGCCCGGCCTCCTCGTCGGAGAAGCCGCGCTCCTTCAAGGCCAGGCGGTTGCTCTCGTCGCCCCGGGCTATGAAGTTCTCCACGTCGTCCTGCATGGCCGCCTGGCGTATGGCGCGGTCGATGAAGAGCACCTTGTCCGGGAAAAGGTCCCTGTAGAGCCCCGACGCGTCTACGGTGACGTCGATCCTGGGCCTCCCCAGCTCGCGGCCGGGCACCGGCCTCGTGCCGGAAACGACGCCGGATGGCGTCCACGTGGGCTCGACGCCTACAAGCGCCAGTATCGTGGACTCGTTCAAGCCTTCGTTCCTCAGCGCCTCCACCGCCCAGAGGACCACGGCCACCTTGTCCGGGTAGCTCCCGTGCTCGTCCATGTAGGTTTTGACGATGTCGTCGGCGGCGATTTTCCCGAGCCGCCACGCCTCCTGGGTGGGCAGCCGGCCCGGCGAGAGCCCGAAGAAGTTGCGCCCTGTCGGGAGCGCCGCGGGGTTCCGCGCGGGGTCGTTGCCTTCCCCCGCCTCGACGTAGCCGCCCCTCAGGGCCTTGACCACGGCGTCGAGCTCGCCGGGGCCGGAGGCTGCGAGCTTCCTGGAAGCGTCGGCGCGGTCGAGCCCCGGGTTCTCCCTGGCCATGACGTCCACGAGCGATTCGGCCGCGTCGCCCGAAGGGGATATCCCGAAGGTGTGGAGCCCGTAGGGGACGTCGGCCTTGGCTAGGTACTCCAGGTACACCGAGAGCGCCTCGACGTCCTCCGGGGTCGCAAAGCCCTCCACGCCCAGGTCCTTGGCTAGCGCCAGGCCGTCGGCCACCTGCGCCAGCTCGCGCAGGTAGCCCTCCGCGGTCTGGGAGCCCACCCTCTCGGCCGCCTGGTACTCGCGGACCAGCTCCGCTAGCCTCTCGTACTCCTCGTAGCCCCCTGCCGTAACCAGGGGCGGCACGAGGTGGTCCACTATGACCGCCCTGCCCCGCCGCTTGGCCTGGATGCCCTCCCCCACGTCGTCCATCGTGTAGGGGTAAACGTCGGGCAGGGTGCCCATCAGCACCTCGGGCGGGTCGGAAAGGTCCAGCCCGGCCTGCTTGCCGGGCATCCACTCCAAGGTGCCGTGGGTGCCCAGGTGTATGACCGCGTCGGCGCCCCAGACGTGCTCCAGCCACAAATACACCGCGAGGTACTGGTGGTGCGGGTAGATGAGCGGGTCGTGGTAGAGCTTCATGGGGTCGTCCTCGGCCCCCCTGGCCCCCTGGGGCAGGACGGCCAGGTTGCCCTTGATTATGACGGGCAAAACCAGCATCCCGTCCCTGGCCATGATGGAGGCCTCCCCCGGCGGGCCCCACTGCTCTATGACCTTGTCCCGGAAGCCCGCCGGGAGCCTGTTGAAGTGCTCCATGTACTCCGAGGCCGGCCAGAGCGTGGCGCCGCCCTCCTCTATGAGGGAGTCCAGCTCGCCGGGCGCCCAGGCGCCTATGTTGCGCCCGCCCCTCAGGACCAGACCCTTGACCTCGTCTTCGGTCAGGGGCGGCTCCAGGGGTATCGCGTAGCCCTCGGCCGCCAGGCGTTCGGCTATGGAGGAGATGCTCCTGAAGACGTTCAAGTACGCGGCCCCTATGTTCTGCTTGCCGCGAGTGTTGTTCCAGTAGACCAAGGCCACCTTCTTTTCGGCGGCAGGCTTTTCCTTCAGCGCTATGAACCTGTGGACGCGCCTGGCCAGGTGCCTCGCGTTGTCGGGCAACAGCTCGTAGCGGTAGGCCAGCGCCCCGCCGGGGAGGCGCTCCTCGACCTTGCCCATGAGCACGTTGGGCTCCACCACCCCGGAGGTCTCGGGGTTGTCGAGGTTCCAGATGACGTCCAGGGCGGCTATGCCCTGCGGGCTTTCCCGCCACTCCTCCGTAGTCTGGGTGTAGAGCTTTATGGCGTTGAAGATCGGCACGTCCAAGTCCCGCACCGCGGCCCTCACCTGCTCGTTGAAGGAGATGTAGAACTTTAAGGAAAAGCTAAGCACCGCGTCCACCCGGCTCTTGCGGCCGGAATCGAGCAGGAGGCCCTCTATGAGCGGCAAGTCGCTCCCGAAGGCGGGGAGGACGTTGAAGCCCTCCGACTCCAGGAGCGCTATCAGCTCGTCCAAAGGCTCCTTCTGCCCCTCCATCAGGTAGGTCTCGAAGTACATGAGCCCCAGCCACGGCCTGGACGCGTCGAAGCCCGGCTTAGCCCTGTACCAGTCCAGGTACTCGTCCGCGCCGGGGAAGACCTTCCCCGCCTCCGGATGGTAGACGCCGAGCTCCGGGAGCTCCTCCACGGGCTCGTAGCCCTGGGCGGGGTCGATCCTGAGGCTTATGGCCCTCCGCACCATGTTCCCCACGTTTTTCGGGGACAGGTGCCGGAAGTATTCCGACACCTGCGGGTCGAACAGGAAGCCCTCCCGCTTGAGGGCCTCGTCGTCCTTGGAGCCCCTCAGGCCGTATACCGCCCTGCCGCCCCCCAAAAGCCCGTTTTCGCGCACCCACGCCGAGAGGCGGTCCTCCATGATGTCCACCATGAGGACCTCGGAGTCCTTGGCGAAAGAGGCGTCGGCCGGGTTTCCCTCCAGCTCGGTCAGGCACAGCACCCTAACCTCGACCGCCGGGTTGAACTCCACCCCGTCCACGGCCCGGTGGACCAGGTAGCTGTCCGAATCGGTGATTACGACTGAGACCTTGGCGGCCCGGGCGGGCGCCGCGGCGAAGAGGGCGCAACAAAGGGCCGCCGCGGCGGCCATGGCGAACGCGGGGGCGGAAGCGGCGCTGGCGGAGGGCTCGGGCTTTCCCTGCGGGGGAGGGCCGCCCGGCGGGCCGGAAGGCTTCTTTGCTGCTTGGGCGTGGGACATCGGAGTGACCTCGGAGTGAGTCGGTACGGGCGCGGGCGCGCCCGGAAGGGGGAGTGTGTTGGTCAGGGCGCCTCAGGCGCCGCGGAGCGCGCCGGGGCAGGCTTGCCCGCGCGGAAAGGCTGTCGGCCTGGCGGGGGGGACTGGACAGGATAAGGCTCCGAGCCGTCTTTCCTGATATTTGCTCTCTTGATCTCTCTTGCTCTCTTGCTCTCTTGCTCTCTTGATCTCTCTTGCTCTCTTGCTCTCTTGCTCTCTTGCTCTCTTGCTCTCTTGCTCTCTTGCTCTCTTGCTCTCTTGCTCTCTTGCTCTCCGCCTCTTGGGGACTTCAGCTCTCTGCCTCTTGGGGTCTTTAGCTCACAAACTATCCGGGGCTTTATTATCTCTCACTACCCGGGTCTTTAGCTCTCCGCAGATTTTGCTTTCCGGCTCTCAGGCGCCCTCTGTGTCAGTTCTTTCGGCTTCCCGCCCTCTATTTCTCTCCCGCTACCTGCTACCGAGTTCCTGCTTCCGGCTCCTGCTCCGGTTACTGTTCCGGCTCCGGCTCCGGCTTCCCGACACGGAGGCCCGCCGGATAGGAGTTTGGCGAATGTGACGAGGGGGGAGCGGAAGCCGGCTTCCGGCATGCTTTTCAGGGACGTTCCCGGAGGGGATTCTCCGCCGGGATTAAACCGGGGGGGCGGAGGCGGTTCCAGGAAGCGCCGCCGGAAGCATCGGCTCCGCGCGGGGCAACTCCCGTCCCAGCGAACTGGCTCCCGGGCGTGAACAAACGGCTTAACGTCCCGCCGCCGGCACAAAGCCGAGCCCGCGGCGGCGGGGGCTTGCGGGCTTCCGGCTCGGGGCGGCGGGCGGGGGACGCCAAGCCCTTATGGTGCCTAGGGCCCGGCGGGCCTCAGGCGCCCGTGCGAGGGAAGGCGCAAGGGTCGCGTCGAAACGGCGCGGGGACCCTCCCGCGAGGCGCGGGCGTCGGCACCGCCGTTCCGGTCCAGTTCCGGTCGGGTGGAGTGATTCGTCGGTCGCCGCCCGGCGGGCTTTAGGCCTGCCGCGGCGCCCCAGGGCCCTCGCGGGGCGGGGGGGTCAGTTGATTCGCGCGTGGACGCTTCCGTCCGGAAGGCGGCGGCGGGGGTTCCGGCGCCGGGCGGACGGCCCGGGCGGGCTAGCCCCCCCCCTCGTCAGGCATGTAGACCATGGTGCCGTCCTCCAGCTGGTAGGCCACCCCGAGGCGCACGCCCTTGCCCTCGGCTTCGGACTTGGTTATCTTCACCGCCTCTATCTTGCTCGCCTTCTTGGTGATGAGGGTCATCTCGCCGTCGGCCGAGCGCTTGACCACGGACACCTCGCTGTCCTTGTCCAGGAGGTCCTGGAGGCCCATGGCGGAGAGGAAGCTTATGAGCACCGCCACGATGAAGACCAGGAAAATGTCTATCAGGTTGATGACGGCGAGCATGGGGTCGTCCGCCTCCGGAAGGGCGTGCCCGGAACCTAGCCCCCTCCTTTTCACGGCTTCACCCCTGCGGCCCCAGCCGCGACTCGGCGCGGCTGGTCATGACGAGCTCCAAGGTCTCCAAATCCCCCTCCAGCCAGCGGGAGCGCACGGAGTAGAGGACGAAGGCCGTCACCCCTACCGCGAGACCCACTATGGTGGCCGTGAAGGCGACCACCAGATCAGCCGAAAGCCTGGTCATGTCACCCTGGCTCAGGGCGGCGAGCCCGGTGCTCATGGGGATGAGCGTGGCTATCAGCCCGGTGGACGGGCCCATGCGCACGAGCACCCGCAAAAAGTCGAGTTTCCTCTTGTGCTTCCTGCCTGTGGAAGTGTAAAGCCTGTCTACCTCGGCCCACAGCTCCGGGGAGGTCGGGCCCCCCTCGCCCTTACGGGCCAGGATCCCCTCGAGATCGCCCAGGGCCTCTCCCATGAAGTGGTTGAGCCTCCTGCGGCCCTTCAGGATGCCCGGCCAGTCCTCCGGGGCGGGCTGCCGGATCCTCGCCCTCTCGGCCCACTCTGCCAGGAAGGCACCCATGGCCACCACCAGCCCCACGAAGGAGGCCAAGAGCACTAACATGGCCGGGTAGAGGAGCGATGAAGATATCAGGTAAAGGAGGGACTGGATAAAGGCGCCGATGTTCATTGGTCTTAACGCCAGTCTGATCCGAAGGGCCGGACGCGGGCTTCCCGCCCGCGTCCACGGGGGCGCATCGGGCGGACGGCTTAAGGCGCGCCGCGCCTTTGCCGGTCCCGCGCCGTTCCGGTCCCGGCGCCCTGCCGCCGGGGTCCGCTCCCGGGCGGGACGCGGTCGAGGCGGGGGTAGGCTCTCCGGGCCGCAGGGAGGCTCTGCGGATCGTCTAATGGAGGGGGAGTGAGTTAGTAAGCCGCGGCCTTTGGCCCGCATGGCGGCGGCGCCGGAGGCCGGGGCGGCTTCGGGGGCCGGGCCCGGAGGGCCAGGCCCGCTCGCTGGCCTGAAAGGACTTCAAGGGAAAGGCCCGGACGCGGGCCGCTCGGGTGACCGTGCGGATCGCGTTGCGTGGCAAGGGGGCGCGATGCCGGGAACCCCGGGGCGCCGGAGGATCAAGGGCCTCCCGGGGCCCGCCCGCAACGGGGGTAGCTGCCCGCGGCAAGCGGTTTCACTCGGACGGGGCTCACGCCCCGGCGGCTCTCCTCGCGCCGCGCCGCCCGCACAGGAAACCGAGCGCCAGGAGCGCAGCCAGGGCAGTCGCCAGCGCGGCCGCGCCGGGTCCCCAGCCGAAAGCTTCCTCCTTGGCGTAGGAGGCTATGCGGTAGACCCTGCCCACGCTCGAGAACTGGGGCATCACGAGCGCGGTCAGCATGAAGTACGAGGCTATGAGGATCATGGCCAGCCCGAGGGTGTGCTCCAGGGGCTCGGAGTCGTCCCCCCTGCCCGCTATCATGGCGAGCCCGGCCCCCCCCGCCACCGCCAGGAAGGCCAGGTACAGGAGCCCGGTCGCCTCCAGGGCGTTCTCGGGGAAGTACAGTACCAGCCCCGCGAGCGACATGAGGACGACGGACAGGCACACCGGGCAGGGCACGACCAGCGCCAGCCAGCCTTTGGAGGACGGCGGGGGGCCGCAGCATCCCGCCTCCCCCCCGGCGCCGGGTCCGGCGGGGCCGTCCGTGACGGAAGCGGCGGCGGGGACCGGAGCGGCGCGGCGGTGCGCTCCTCCGGCGTCCTCAGGGGAGATCTCCCCTCCGCGCCTGAGGAGCACGAGCCCCCAAAGGGCGAGGAAGGCCGCCACCAGCCAGTGCAGGGTTATTCCGCCCTGCCACAGAGGGGCCAGGGTCTCGTAATGCCCGATTATGTTGATGCGGGTGACCAGGGCCAGCACCCCGCCGAACAGCGCGAGGTAGAGGGCGGCCACCCCCAGGGTGGCCCACGGCCTCGCCTTGGGGGGGCACCTGAGCCACAGGTAGCTCCAGCCCAGGCCGGTCTTCACGCTGAAGGCCAGCATGGAGACCAGGAGTCCGAGCCAGAGCGATTTGAGTTCCACGTCGACCTCCACCACGCCCTTCAAGGCCCCGGGCGCTCCAGGCGGAAGGCAGACGATGGCCGGCGCGGAGGAGCGCGGGCCGATAGCGCCGCGAGGGCCCCGCGATGGGGCGCGTAACGGACGCGCGCGGCCTTGCCGGGGGCTTTCAGCCCGCGCGGCGGCGCTTGCGCTTGCGGCGCTCTGTCTTTCGTCTGAGGGGGCGAGAAAGGATCAGGCTAGCTTTGAGGGGAAAGGCAAGGAGTTCCCGCGCTCGGGCGGACGCGCCCGCGCGCCTGCCCGCTGGCCGCCCCCGTGAGGTAGGGGCACCGTGCGGCTTGGCCGTGCCTTTTTAGCTTGTGTGGAGGAGTGAGGCGCCAGCGCTCGCCCGGGCTTTCGTCCGGAGGATCTCTCCGGGGCCCCGGGCCCTGGAGGTTCGCTCAAGGGCCGGCTCGTCTGACAGTTATGAATAATATTGGATAGCCCTGCGAATTGTCAAGCGAAATCGCCACGCCCAGGCCAGGCCAGGCCAAGCCAAGCCAGGCCAGGCCAAGCCAAGCCCGCAGTCTCGCCCCCGTCAATCGGGGTTCCGGCTTCCAGCTGGCGCTAAAGGGTTCCCGACGGAACTCGTCCGCCCTCCCACCCCCCGCGTAAATATCCGCGTCAGCCAAAAAAAAAGGTGTCTGCGAAAACATGTGAAGAACGCTTCATGCCTTGGTTGACCCCTATAGAGCCTATGAAGCAAGCTTCACGCCTAGGGCTTAGAAGCTAAAGTGAAAGTGAGAATCCCAAGCATAAGCAAAAAAGATCTAGATGACTACAGAGAAATGGAAGGGGGGCGTCCCTGGTCCTGGCGGCGGGGGGAGTCGGACATGGGGCAGGCGGTATCCCCATTTCTTTGGATATCTGGATATGGCCTTTATTGCCTGGCAGGAAAAGTTGCCGTTGATCTCGTCAAGCACAGTCTTCATCGCAGTTGAGAGAAGTCCGGATTCATTATCGATCGTGACGGCCGTTTGAATCGTGTCGAACTGACTGAGCCTTCTCGCCCGCCATGTTTAAGTTCATTTGATGCTAACGCACACTATTAAGTAATTGCTAATAAAAATTTTGAAGAAACTCTGAGTGCATCAGGGAGTGCCGCAGGAAAAACAACTGGGTAGCCCGCGACTAATCGATGAAGTTCGAAAGGTCGGTCGAGAGCTGGGTTCCCCTCACATTCCTCTTGCGACTTTAGTATTCCTGCCCTTTGTCGTTATGCTCCTTCTAGAAACCGACTATAGCCTCCGACAGCTTGTCGAGGCCGGTGAAACTCCCGTCCTTCAGAACATAACGCTGGAGCTTGCCGAAGCACAACCTCGGCCAGGTTGTGCCTGCTTGCGCAGGTCTGGATGAAGTGGAACGAGAGGTTCGGGTGGGCGGCGAGCCATTCGTCTCATCACTTATGTTTTGAGAAGTAGCTTCGTAAATCCCTATATAATGTCGCCGCCGCAATAAACCGACGGGCCTTTCAGAACTGTCAAGTTCAAGTGGCAACTTCCTTGTTGAGAACGGAGCCACCAGGGTAAC
>JAIRZX010000332.1 GCA_031267005.1 Deltaproteobacteria bacterium | reverse complement strand
GGAGCATCCCGTGGCCTCCAGGAGCCTCCTAGCCGTTTTCCGGGTCGGACTTAGGCTTCGGCTTCGGGCCTCCGCCTCCTCCAAACGTTTCCGGAAACTGAGCTGGACTGAACGGCCGTTTCGGCCCGCAACGTGGCCGTACCTCCGAAACCCCGACCGGCAGTCCCGGACCAGTCCCGGACTTGGGGAAGGCTCTTCCGGAAGTGCGGGCGGGACCCTGAGGAGGGTGCGCGGAACCGGGCCGGGAAAGCCGCGTTAGCTCGTTCGGGCGGGTGCTTGAGAGGCCCGAATCCCTTGCCAGCGTTTTGCATAAAGTGTATATTGTCCGGGAGTTTCAAGGCCCCACGCCCGTTCCGACCACCCCCCGCCGCGGCCGAGGGGCCCTCCAGAGGGGCCTCAGGCGCGGACCACAGGCGACCCCGCTCGCCGGTAAGAGCCGAAGGCGGCTCGTACCGGCGAGGGGCCGAACGAAAGGATTCTCGGCGGCCCCCCTGAAGGGGGTCCCGACCCGCCAGAACATGTCAGAAGTTAAGCCAGAGCAGCAGGCCACCGATTTCCTGCCCGCGGGGTTCGACCCCATCCAGTCCATGCGCATCCTGACGGACTACCTTATAACCCTGGAGTCGTCCTACAACGACTTCCAGAAGAGGGTATCGGTCCAGCAGAGGCAGGCGGAGGCGACCATACGCGGCATCACCAAGACGCGGGACGACCTGGAGGCGGAAAAGGAGCGACTGACCCGCGACCTTATGGTAATCACCAGCCAGGTGGAGGAACTTGAGAGCTCGCTTCTCACCGCCAACCAGAAGGTCATGAACTACGAGAAGCAGTACAAGAAGCTCGTCCGGGACAACGAGGCCATGGAGGCGATGCTCTCCAAGAAGGAAAACGACAACCACTTCCTCCAGGCCGAGGTGGAGCGGCTGACCAAGGACTACGAGTCCGCCAACTCGAACCTCCTGGGCATCAATTCCAGGATGGAGGAACTCGAGCGCAAGCTCGCCGCAGAGCGCACCCACACCTCCGTCCAGGAGAAGGAGGTCCGCCAGCTCTCCTCGTCTCTCTTCGAGGCCCAGGGCAAGAACAAGGTCCTCGAGAAGAAGATAAACGACCAGGAAAACCACCAGTCCGACGAGATAAAGAAGCTCAACTCCCGCATAGACTCCAACGCCAAGCACGAGCTGAACCTGTTGCGCAAGCGCGTCCGCACCGCTCTCGGACCCGAGCTCCATGATCTCAACAAGTACGAGACCGAAAAGCCCTCGGCCGAGCTCGCGAGCAACATGAAGGCCCTGATGTCGCGGCTTATAGCCAAGCTGGAGCAGGTCGGCTTCGACGTCGGCTGAGTTCTCCGGGCCTCGAATGATATCGGCCCCTGGGAACCATTCAGGTACCCTCCAAATTTTAGGATATACATTGCAGGAAGCCCCACAGGGAGGACCTGGTTCCGGAAACGATCCCGGCAACAGGACATCACGAACGCGGGATACACTGTACAATCCGTTTTACTACGCAAAATATATCCGGCACAAGCCCCGCGCATGTGTTCGAACTTCGGTTCGACGCAGAAGCTCGGCTTGACGAGCCAGAAGCAACCCTGCCGGACTAGCCACAGGCGGTCTGACATGTCGGTCTTGCGTCCGGTCAGGTTCTTGGCGCGCTTCGGGTTGACAGCGGCGGCCTTCGGGCCGGCGTTGACGAGCTCTTTGCGGAGAGTCTTCCCGTAGACTCCGGCGCTCTCCATGATCACGGCATTCTCGCCCTTTCCATGGACCCAAGCCGCGTGCGAGCTGTTCCCGTCCCTCATGGTGTTGAATTCGTTGTGGCATTAAGTGTTATGAGTCGGAGGATTCAGGGACGTAATGGCAAGCGACATTTGCCTGGCTGTGGACGTCAACGCCGAATGGCGACTCGAACTGCGGCAGTAAACGCCCGCGCTGTTCGTTCGCCCATGCATGTGCCTCGTTTCGTGGATGATCGCGAATAATCGGCAGGAACCCGTATGCACTGCTGACTCATGCAGTTATGTGGCGAGGTTGCGCCACATTGGCACGGTTTGTGCCTTATGGCATGGAGACGGACAGTTTATCATGCGCTTTCTGGGAAGCTTGCCGGGGTTCGGCTATGGGAGGCGGGGGAGTTTGGGAACCAATTTTAGGAACCAGTAGAACCGCGAAATACGGCGCGCCCTCGGTTGCCGCAATACGCGTCTATAAATTTAGCGCCTGTGCGGAAGCTGTCAAGACGCTGGACGTTTTATAGGCAGGGGTGCCGAAAATCGACATGAATGTACAGGAGGTGTGCTTCCCCGGCGTCTGCGGCCAGACTCTCGCCAGTTTCTTCGCCTCCAGCGCGGCAAAGCAGACAGGGCGCGAAAGCGTCCCTGAACGCATAATTTCAGGATCTCGAAAAGAAGGCGCGTTGCCTTATCCCCTTCAAAGCCTTAAGGGAAGTCCCGTTGGCCGAGCCAGGATTCGGTTCCGCATCCGGCATCGCGGCGTTTCCTAAGTATCCGTTCACGGCCTCAGGCGGGGGACGGTCCCGCGTCAGGCTGGAATCGAGCTTCGGAAAGCGAGAGTGCGGGGTTAGGGGGTTCAATGCCAGGCGGTCCAGGGTTATGGGGGAGGTCGCCCTAGACCGGCGGGGGAGGCGGTCTTCAACCCCGTGAACGGATACTAAGTCCGATAAAAAACTTATACAGTTTGGCATGGCAAAAAAGTGCCCTGCGGAAGTTCGGCTTAAGGAAACCCGGCGAAGGCTGCGTTTGTTCGCCAGCGCATAGGGCGCCGCCGCGGGAGAGAGTCAATCGTCTCCGGGACGGGATGGTAAAAGCCGGTCAGTCCCGGCTCTTCCCGTCCCGGCCCTTGCCGCCGCGGGGGGCGTAAACTGGCCTTGACCAGCCCGCCGGTCGGGGCGGGCGGGCATGGCGGTCCCGGCCCCGACCGCGCCCCCCGTCCGAAGGAGCCTCAGCTTTCCGTCTGCCCGGCTTCCCGCGCGGAAACGAAGCGCGGGAAACCCCTCCGCGTAGCCCCCCCCCAAAAAAACGCCAAGATTGCCTGATAGAATCAGGCAATCTTGGCGCCAATATTGCGAATCCGGCTTCCGGGGAGCGAACTCCGGCGAAAGGCCCCTACTTCTTCTTGTCTGCCTCGGCTTTCTGGGCCGCGGCGTCCGCCGCGGCTTTCTGGGCCGCGGCCTGTGCTTCGGTAACTTCGCGGACCTTGTCGTTTGCCCATTTCTGGGCGGCGGCCTCGGCGGCCTGGATCTCCTCGGCCTTCATGGAACCTCTGAGCTCCTGGATGAAGGCCCCCATCTCCTGGTTGTTCTGGCCGAAATTCACGGAAAGGATTGCCCACTGGAGGGCGAGGGTCTGGTTGGGCTTGTCGTTGTCGCCAGTGTTCTTGTAGTAGGCGGCGAGGTTCTTCATGGCGAGCCCGAAGCCGAGGTCGGCGGCTTTCTGGAAGTTCTCCTTGGACTTGGCGACGTCCTTGGGCTGGTTCCACTGCCCCAGGTAATAGATGGCGCCGAGGTAGTTTATCGCCTGCGGGACGTTCCTCTCGGAAAGCGAGTTCAGCAGCTGGATGCCTTTGTCGGTGTCCTGGGCGACCCCGTTGCGGCCGTTCAGGTAGAGATCCGCCAGGGTCAGCTCAGCCTGTATGATGCCCGCCTTGCTGGCCTGCTCGTAGTAGCTCACTGCCGCCTTCGGGTCTGCCGTCACCCCTATCTTCCCGAGCAGGTAGATCTCGGCGAGACGGTGGTACGCCTGGGGGACCTTGAGCTCCGCGGCCTTCAGGTAGCCGTCCAGGGCCTTCTTGAAGTCCGGGGCGGTGCCCTCGCCCACCTGGTAGGCGTAGGCGGTGTTGAAGTGCCCCTCCGGCACGTTCGCTTCCGCCGCCTTGGTGAACCATTCCAGCGACTTGCCGAAGTTGATGTCAATCCCGAACTGCCCCCGCTCGTAAATGATGCCGAGGGTTATCATGGCGTTGTTGTCGCCCTGCTCTATCTGGAGGAGGAGCTCGGCCATGTACTGTTCGGGGGTGAGCGTCCTCACCTGGGGCTGCCCTTCCGCGTTTGCGGCCGGGGTGGTGCCGCTGGTGCTGACGCCGGGGGGCGGCGTGAGCTGGCCGCCGGCCTGGGGCGCCGAAGCGTCCTGGGCTGGGGCCGTGGCCGCCAGGGCGAAAGTGAGGGCCAGGGCGAGCGCGGCGGGAAGGACGGGTGAGAGGTGTCGCATTAGGGTCTCCGTTAGGTTCCGGTCCCGGACGGGTCCGAGTGATGTCCCGGCAGTCCCCGTCATGGGCCCTCGGGGTCCCGCGCGGGGCGGGGAAAAGGGCTCGGGGGTCGGGCGCCCCCGCTCGCGGGGGGGCGGACAGGCGAATTACGGGAAGAGATTTTATCTTTCTAAAGAGTCAAAATCAAGATCGCTACCCCGTAAAGCGAATCTGAGCGCACGGACGCGCGGCGGCGGGCAGGGACGCGGGAGGCCGCCGGGACAGGAAGCGAAGGTGTCCGCGCAAAAACCTGCTGCGGGTGTGTTACGTCTGGCGGCTCTCTGGAAACAGTGAAGAATTGCTCCCTCTGCGACCCCCCCCCTCAAATGCGAGGTTGAACGCTATGCGCCATCAGCATCGATGCGCCTGGATTTAAGCCAAACTTTCGCCAGTTCGCGCAACCCTTGCCTAAGCACTCAGGCCTTCGAAAGGTCAAGTGGGGGTTTTCGCAGTGGGATCAAGAATTTTAACCATTCAGCCCCCCCTCCAACCTGGAGGTGCTCTCACCTGTATGAAGGAGCCTGAATCATTACGAGGCTCTAATTCACCTGATGTTTACTAACGCCTCAGACTCAGCCACAGGATCAAGGGCAAGCCCTCGTTTTCGTCTAAACGTCAATAGAAGTGTGATGCTCTGTAACCATTCACGGTTAGTATCCATTTACGGGGTCCGGCTGTATTCCAGGTTTACAGACAGCGTCCTCAACCAGGCCTGCCTCGCACGGGCCTGACGGATTCCCCGTTGCCAAGCGTCAGCGCACCCCGACCCTGGCTGGTTGAAAGCCGGCGCCGGGCCCGCGTTCCCGCAATGGTACTGCCTGTTCTTCCCGTGAAAGGATCCGAGTCATCTCTGTTGACGTAAAAGCATGCCCCCCGTCCCGCCGACCCGGCGAATGCGATTATGCGAGTGGCCAAAAATATACCGTGAACGGTTACTTTCCTTCTCAGTTAAGTTGGAGCCATTGAAATCCGTGAACGGATACAATAAATCCTTATATATTAGGGCTATATCTTGGTTATTATTCTAATATTTAACGGGAATGGAAATACTAACGTTTGCGTTATCTGCGGGTCGGATCACGGTATTAAATGATCTGCCCATGTCAGCCAAGGATCTAAAGCGTATGATTTGTTATAATTATACAGATTTTTCATTTGGTTATGTATAAAGCCTATATCATGAAAAATTTTGCGGTCCAGGCGACAGACAAAAAGGGCGCCGTCCCCTCATGGAGGCGCGGCGCCCCAGCGGGCCCTGGCCCTACAGGCTCGGGCCCGGCATCGTCTCCGCGCCGGAATCCAGGAATGTCTCGTCGGACATGTCGCCGCGCAGGAAGTCCTCCTCCGGGACGCGCTCGGCCGCGGTTTCCGAGATGCCGGTCCCGTAGGTGCCCTCCCGGTAGCAGATGCCGAAGGCCCCGCCCGGCTCTATGACCGCTCCTGGCGGCACGGTGAAGTCCTTCTCGGGGAGCCCTTCGAGGGCCTTCTGCATGTAGTACAGGAACACCGGCGCGGCGGCCCGGCCGCCCACCTCGCCCACCCCGCGCGGCGTGAGCTCGTCGGTGCCGAACCACACCGCCGCCGCCTGCTCGGGCGTGAAGCCCACGAACCAGGCGTCGGAGGCGTCGTTGGTGGTGCCGGTCTTGCCGCCTACGGGGCGGCCCAGCGGCTTCACGGCGGAACCGGTGCCCTGCGCCACCGCGCCACGGAGCATCCAGGTGAGGATGCAGGCCGTGGGCGGCGGGATGGAGGCGACCAGTTCCGGCTCGAAGCGTTCCAGGACGTTGCCGTCCGCGTCTTCCACGCGCTCCACGTAACGGGGCACCGCCCTCGCGCCGTTGTTGGGGAAGGCCGAGTACGCGCTTACCAGCTCCGGCATGGGGAGCCCGTGGGCCCCTAAGGCCACCGCGAGGCTCCGGGGGAGCTTTTCGGTGATTCCCAGCGCCGAGGCCGTCTCGTCAAGCCTGTCGAAGCCTATGCGCTCCAGAACCTTGACCGAGACGAGGTTCCTCGACGAGGTCAGGGCGTTGTAGAGGGGCATAGGGCCGAGGAACTTCCTGTCGGAGTTCATGGGCTTCCAGCGCTTCCTGGAGCCTATGTCGTCCACCACAACGGGCCCGTCCACCATGACCGATCCGGGCGTGAAGCCGGCGTCCATGGCGGCGGCGTAGACTATGGGCTTGAAGGACGAGCCGGGCTGCCGCCTGGCCTGGGTGGCGCGGTTGAACTGGCTCTCGGAGAAGTCGCGGCCGCCCACCATGGCCCGGACCCCGCCGTCCGACAGATCCATGCTCAGGAACGCCGCCTGGACGTCGGTCTTCTGCTCCAGCGCGAAGGCCCGGCTCTCCTTCCCGACGGGCTCCCCCGAGGCTATCCGCGCGAGGGTGATTTCCCTGCGCTCGGTCAACGGGCCGCCGCCCTCCGCTTCCTCGGCCAGCCTCACCCAGACCGCGTCGCCCCGGGAGAGCTGCTTGGAAAGCGCTCCTTTGGGGAGTACCCACGCGAGATCCTTCTTCCCGACGGTCCCGCCGAAGTCGCCCGTCCGGACCTCCAGCGAGTCCGCGCGGGTCTCCATGACCACGGCCTCGTAGAGCTTCCCGGGCTTCAAGCCCTCCTGGGACTGCTCGGACGCGTGGCGGGAGAGGGCCAGCGCGATCTCCGCCTCGGTGCCGTAATGCGCGTGGGGCCCCTTGAAGCCCCGGCGCCTGGCGTACTCCCACAGGCCGCGGGCAACCGCGCGGTCGGCCGCCAGCTGGTCCTCGGCGTCAAGGGTCGTGTAGACCCTGAATCCGGCCGTGTAGAGGGCGTCCTCGCCGTAGCGCTCGGCAAGGAGCCTCCTCACGTGCTCGGTGAAGTAGGGGGCCTCGGTGGTGTTGGGGTTGGGCCTGCGGTCCTGGATGCTCAGGATCTCGGACGCGGCGTCCTGGGCTTCCCGGGGGGTCAGGAAGCCGGTCTCGCGCATGGCGCCAATGGCGTGGAGCTGGCGCTTGCGCGCCTCGTCGGGGTGGCGGAGCGGGTTCTTGCCTTCGGGGGACTGGGTAATGCCCGCCAGCATCGCCCCCTCCGCGACGGAGAGCTGGGAGGCGCTCTTGTCGAAGTACTCCCGCGCGGCGGCTTCCACCCCGTAGGCGCCCTGGCCCAGGTAGATCTGGTTTAAGTACAGCTCCAGGATCTTGTCCTTGCTCAACGCCGCCTCCAGGCGGTAGGCGAGTATCATCTCGCGGATCTTCCTGGACAGCTTGCGCTCGTTGGACAAAAGGATCCCCCTCACCAGCTGCTGGGTGATGGTGCTCCCGCCCTGCAGGTCCTTTCCCGTCAGGTTGTTCACGACGGCCCTCGCCACGCCCTTCAGGTGGATGCCCTGGTGCCTGTAGAAGGCGCGGTCCTCGACGGCCAGAAAGGCGTTCCTCACGTGCTGGGGGATCTCGTCCAGCCCGACGGGGTAGCGCCTTTCCTTGTAGAACTCCCCTATAACCCTTCCGTCCCGGCTGAAGAACAGAGACGAGGCGGCGGGCTTGTAGGTCTTGAGAGACTCCACGGACTCCAGGCCCTGGGAGAAATACGCGTAGACCCCCAAGGCGGCGACGAGGCAGAACACCGTAACGCCCAGCGCGGTCCAGAACACCCAGACCAGGAACCTCCTGAACAGCCCCCTGCCGGGGCGTTTAGCTCCGGGCGTCTTCCGGGCCTTGCCGGACGCGCCCTTCCTCCCGGCCCTCCCGGCCTCCTCCAGGAGGCCCTTGCGCCTGCGGGACGGCACGGGGCCGCCGTCCGAGGCGGGGCCGTCCGGGACTTCCGGCCCTCCGGCCCAGCCAATGCCGTCCGGGCCGTCCGGCCCTCCGGCCCAGCCAATGCCGTCCGGGCCTTCCGGATCGTCCGGGGCGCCTGGCTCGTCCGGATCGCCGGGGAAGCCCGCCCCGTCCCGGCCGTCAGGGTATTCCTCCCGGTCCCCGTCCTCCGGGACGCGGACGAGCCCGAGGCCCGGCCCGTCGCCCCTGGGATCGTCGTCAAGGCCCAGCCACGCCGAAGAAGGCATGGGCGCGTCCAGCATCGGGTCGGAGCCGGGATCGGCCTCCGCGGGGGGCCGGGAGGGCAGGCGGGTGGAGCCGGGTGTGCGCTCCCGCATCGGTTTGGCGGGGGGGTGCTTCCCGTTGGCCCCTTCCGGGGAGGGGAGCCTGGTGGCGGAGGAGCCGGGGGAGCGTTCTCCCATGGGCTGGGAAGGGGGGTGGGCGGGCCTGGGTCCCGCAGTCCCTGTCCCGGCGGGGGGAGCCGGCCGGGCGGGCGCGGCGGCGTCCGGGACCCGCTCGGCCATGGGTCTTGCCAGCGGGGGCCGCGGGCGGGGCCGCGGGGTCCCGCCTCCGGCGCTGGACCATCCGGGTGCGGGCGCGGGAAGGGAGTCCGCGCGAGGTCCGAAGGCCGTCGGCG
>JAIRZX010000325.1 GCA_031267005.1 Deltaproteobacteria bacterium | reverse complement strand
CCTTTGTCCTTTGTCCTTTGTCCTTTGTCCTTTGTCCTTTGTCCTTTGTCCTTTGTCCTTTGTCCTTTGTCCTTTGTCCTTTGTCCTTTGTCCTTTGTCCTTTGTCCTTTGTCCTTTGGCTTAACACACAACAAGCTTGTTGCCTTAAATAATTCTGCCTGCCTTCTTTCTCGTATTACCTTCGGTCGCCATGAACCTGATTCCTCCGCCAGCCCACCTTGCCTTCTGCCTCTTCGCCCGACGACCTCTAACCGGCGCGGTTTCCTAAACGCCAGCGAGCTGTAGTCCCCCGCTTGCCAAAACCTGGGCTCAAGGGTATCATAATGCCATCTAGGACCCGTACCAAACGTCCGGGGGGGGACTCGCCCGCGCGGGCCCGGGAGGCACCCTTATTGACCAGGATCGGCTTTATCGGCGCCGGCAAGGTCGGCTTTTCCCTGGGCAGGCTCATGGCCGCCAGAGGGCTGGAACTGTCCGGATACGCCTCCAGGACCTTCGCTTCCGCCGACGACGCGGCCCGCTTCACCGGCTCCGTAGCCTATCCTGACGCTGCGGGGCTGGTCTCGTCCTCGGATCTGGTTTTCCTCACTGTGCCCGATGACGCCGTCTTGCCGGTCTGGCAGGCCATATCCGGTCAGGGCAGGGCATCGGGCAAGGTAGTGTGCCACACGAGCGGCTTCCTGTCATCGGAGATCTTCGAGGGGGCCAGGGCGCAGGGGGCCTACGCCGCCTCGCTCCATCCCCTCATGGCCGTCCCCGACCGCCTGGAGTCCTGGGAACTGCTTTCCGAGGCGCTCTACGCGGCCGAGGGGGACCCTGAGGCGCTTGAGGTTTTAGGACCCGTCTGCGACGCCATGAGGGTCAAGTACGGCGTGGTGGATAAGGCGGGGAAAGCCCTTTACCACTGCGCGGCTTCAATGGTCAGCAACTGCGCCGTCGCGCTGGCCTTTATGGGAGAGGGCGCCTTCGCCTCCCTTGGCTTGGGGGGGGCCCTCCCCGGGCTCTGGGCCCTCATGGTCAGGAACGCGCAGTCCGTCGCCGCCCGGGGGCCCGAGGCGGCGCTCACCGGACCTGTCGAGCGGGCGGACACCGGCACGATTAAGGCCCATTTGGATGCGCTTTCCGGGGACGACCGGGAGCTCTACCGCAGACTGTGCGCGAAGCTGGTGGAGCTCTCGCGCCTTAAGCATCCTGAGAGGGATTACGGCCCGCTGTCCGGCGTTCTTGAATCGTACTGCGTTTAACCCTTATTCTTAGCCCTTAGCCTTTAGCCCTTAGCGCTAAGCCCTTAACCCTTAACCCTTAACCCTTAACCCTTAACCCTTAACCCTTAACCCTTAACCCTTAGCGCTAAGCCCTTAGCCATTAGCCATTAGCCATTAGCCATTAGCCATTAGCCATTAGCCATTAGCCATTAGCTCTAAGACCTTAGCCCTTAGCGCTAAGCCTTAAGCCCTTAATCCTCAGATTTAAGCGTTGAGCCCTTTAGTCATTAGCCCTTAATCCCCAGCCCTAAGTTCTTAAGTCCTGCTCTCGCGGCTATGGGGCCTTTGCCTATTCCGTTGCGGCCCCCTGCGGGCGGCCTTTCTCTCTTGCCCCGCTGCCCGGGTCCAGCCTGGGCTTCCGGCGCCTGATCCTTCACGGCGCCTTAGGGCGGGGAGGCGGCCGGGCCCCCACCGGGGCCAGGTTTTCAAGCGTTGGTTAAGACTGCGGCCCGCGCGGTTCCCGCATGCGGCCGAGCCAGCCGCGGCCCCGCGCCTTTTGCCTCGGGGCCGCTCCGGAAAGGAGGGCGGGATGGCCGCCAAGAAGACCGTATCCACCTTCGCGCATGCCAAGAAGAAGGGCGACAAGCTCACAATGCTCACGGCCTACGACTACTCCTTCGCGCGGATGGTGGACAAGAGCGGGGTGGACGCGATACTGGTGGGCGACTCCCTCGGGAACGTGATACTTGGCCAGCCGGACACCATCTCCGTCACCATGGAGCAGATGATCCACCACACCCGGGCCGTGGCCGCCGGGACCGAGAACGCCCTCGTCGTGGGCGACATGCCCTTTCTCTCGTACCAGGTGTCCGTCCCCGACGCGGTCCTGAACGCGGGGAGGCTCCTCAAGGAGGGCCGCGCCCAGGCCGTGAAGCTCGAGGGCGGCTTGGCCGTGGCCCCGCAAATCCGCGCCATCGTGGACGCCTCGATCCCCGTCATGGGCCACATAGGCCTCACGCCCCAGTCCATAAACGCCATGGGCGGCTTCAAGGTGCAGGGCAAGGGCGAGGACGCCGAAAGGCTTATGAGGGACGCGCTCGCCGTCCAGGAGGCCGGGGCCTTCGCGGTGGTGGTCGAGTGCGTCCCCCCGGAGACGGGGGACGCTTTGACCAAGGCGCTCTCCATACCTACCATCGGCATAGGCGCGGGCCCGGACTGCGACGGCCAGATCCTGGTCTACCACGACCTGCTGGGCCTCTTCGAGGGCTTCCAGCCCAAGTTCGTGAAGAAGTACGCGGACGCGGGGGAGCTAATAAGGAAGGCCTTCGGCCAGTTCGTTTCCGAGGTGAAGGCGGGCTCATTCCCAGGACCCGAGCACTGCTTCTCCGCCCCCCAGAAACTGGACAAGCTCTACTAGGGGCAACTGGACAAGCTCTACTTGGGGACGGGAAGGCGGCAAGCGCCCGCGCCGCCCGGGTCGCCGCCCTGGCGCCGCGGCCCTTCGGGGGCCGCAGGGGCGCGGGGCCGCTTTCCCTCCCTTAACCACCTGCCGTCCCGCGCCGTCCCCCCCCGGATCCATCGGCGTCCGCCTTAGGACCCTTCCCGGCGGCGCGGGTCCGGCTGGCCAGGCGGTTCCGTCGGGTTCCGGGCCTCCGAAACGGCCAGGGCCGTACCTCGGCGCCGCCCCCCGCCGCCTAGTTTTACCGTACCCCGCCCTGTTTCCTGCCTGTTCCCTGGCCTGTCGGCCTGCCCGCGCCCGCTCCGGCGGGCTTCCGGATTCCGGTCCTTTCCGCTATCCTGTCCCCGCTCCGGCGGGCTTCCGCCGCCGGGCCTTTCCGCTATCCTGTCCCCGGCCCGGCGGCCTTCAGGCCAGCGCGGCCCGTCCCGCTTCCCGTCCCGGGCCCTGCCCGCTTTCCTTTTCGCCCTCGGCCCTTCCGCCCACCCGCCGCCGCAGTCCCGCCGCCAGCGGCGGCTTCCCCTGAAAGAGAGCCTTTCCGGACCATGCGATCCCCATCCCTTGCAGACAGTTTCCTTGACGGCCGAAACGGGGACGGCCCCTCCCCCGCGCGCCCGGCGCCCCGGGAGGCCCCGTGGAGACGGTGACTTCGGTGCGCGAGATGAAGGCCCGCTCCCGCGCCTGGCGCAAGCAGGGCCTCTCGGTGGGGCTGGTCCCAACCATGGGCTTCCTGCACCGGGGGCACGGGAGCCTGGTGGAGAGGAGCGTGGCCGAAAACGCCCGCACGGCGGTTTCGGTATTCGTGAACCCGGCGCAGTTCGGGCCGGGGGAGGACCTGGACGCGTACCCGAGGGATCCGGGCCGGGACGCGGCCTACCTGAAGTCCCTCGGTGCCAACGTCCTTTTCATGCCCGCGCCCTCGGAAATGTACCCGCCCGGCTTCGCCACCTTCGTGGAGGCTCCGGAACTGGGGCGGCGCCTCTGCGGGTCCTCCCGGCCAGGGCACTTCAGGGGCGTGTGCACGGTGGTCTTGAAGCTCTTGAACGCCGCCTCGCCCGACCGGGCCTACTTCGGGTTGAAGGACGCCCAGCAGTTCTTCGTCCTCAGGCGCATGGCGAGGGACCTGGACCTGGACGCGTCCCTGGTCCCCTGCGAGACTGTCCGCGAGGAGGACGGGCTCGCCATGAGCTCCCGGAACTCGTACCTGACCCCTGCGGAGAGGGCGGCGGCCCCCCTCCTGCGCAAGGCGCTCGCCGGGGCCGAGGGGTACCTCAAGGGCGGCGGCAGGGACGCGGCCAGGGCCTGCGGGATCGTGAAGGAAACCCTCGCCTCCGAGCCGCTCTTCGAGCTGGACTACGCCGAGGCCGTCTCGACCTCGGATCTGGTCCCCCTCTCCGTGATCGACCGGGAGACCCTGGTAGCGGCCGCCGTCCGCCTGGGCAGGGCCCGTCTCATTGACAACGTCATCTTCGACCCGTCCCCATCCGGCCCCGCCCGGAAGCGCCGCGGAGGCGCCTGATGCTTATCCACATGCTCAAGGCGAAGATCCACCGGGCCGCCGTCACGGCGACGGAGCTCGACTACGTTGGGAGCGTCACCCTGGACGCGGATCTCCTGGACGCAGCTGGCCTAAACGAGTACGAGAAGATCCTGGCCGTGGACGTGACCTCCGGCGCCCGCTTCGAGTCCTACTGCATAGCGGGCCCCCGCGGTTCCGGGACGGTGTGCGTGAACGGCGCGGCCGCGAGGCTCGTCGCTCCGGGCGACAGGCTCATAGTCATGGCCTTCTGCTCGCTTTCCCCCGACGAGGCGCGGGGCTGGAAGCCTAAGGTGGTCTTCGTGGACGCCGCTAACGTCCCGGTCAGGGTGGACTCATCCGAGAGCCACGGGGACCGCTTCGAAGGCGGGAAGCTCTTGCCTTCGGACGGAGGCGGGGGGCGGGGCTGAAGGGACTGGCCGCCGGGAGGCTTGAAGGGCGGGCCGCCGGGAGGCTTGAGGCGCGGGCCGCCGGGAGGCTTGAGACGCGGGGGCCAAACGGCATCGGGGCCGCCCGATCCAGCTGGCTTCCGGGTAGCCGGGGGTTTTTCTTTCCCGCGCCTTGGCCTTTCGAGGCATTCGCAGTTTTAGCCGTAGCGGGGCCCCGGCGGCGTCCGGAAAGTTCCTGGCGTTCCGGGACGGAGAGGATTTGCCGGGACGAGGCGGCGCCTCCTCCCGGGAGCCCGGGCAGGGTTTTCACGCCCGCGCCGCCTTCGCGGCGCGGGTCCTGGCGGCAGGCGCGGGCTTCGTTCGCCCGCGGGCAGATGGGGGATTAAATCGTGATGGACGCAACTAAAGGCGCGGGGGCCGACAAGGGAGCCGGCGCGGCGGCCGGTTCAGGCCCCCTGGAGGGGCTAGATCCAGCGAGGCTCAGGTTCACCGTGTTCGTCCCGGAGGAGCCGGATCCCGGACGCGAGGGGCAGCCGCTCTTCTTCGTTCCGGTATCCGCCGGCTTCCCGTCCCCGGCGGAGGACTACGTCCAGGAGCAGCTGGACCTGCACAAGCTGGTGGTGAAGAACCCCCCCGCCACCTTCTTTTTGAGGGTCAAGGGCGACTCCATGCGGGGGGCCGGCATCCACGACGGGGATCTCCTGGTGGTGGACCGCTCCAGAAGCCCTTCGTCCGGCAGGATCGTGGTGGCCGCCTGGGAGGGCGAACTCATCGTTAAGCGCCTGAAGGTTAAGGCGGGGCGGGTCCTTCTCGCCCCCGACAACCCCGACTACCCGGAGTTTGACATCACCGACTGCGAGAACGCCTCGGTCTGGGGGGTAGTCACCTACGTGGTGCATAAGCTCTAGGCACGGCACGGCGCGGCGCGGGGCGGGCCCGCCCGCGCGTGAGTTCGCGGGCGCAGGCCCGAGCCGTCGGGACGGCGCGGGCCCCGGCCCAGAACCTCCGCGGCAGGAAGCGGCAAAACCGGCGGCGGCGCCGAGGCAGGCGGCCTGGACCCTTCGGGTTCCGACCGGCGCGTTCCCATTCGGTGGCCCTCGCTGCCCGGCACCGCCAGGGGACCGCGCCCGGTCATGCCATCCTTCAGGAGCATCCAATGGTCTCGAACGCCAGCGGTCCTCCGGCTTCCCGCGCCCGGGCCAACCTCGTCCTCTTCGCTGCGCCGGGCACGGCGGGGCCAGGAGCCCTGTGCTCACATCGGCCCCGGGGCGCCGGGAAAGCCATTTGCGTCGCGGGCGCCATTTTAGCCTTGGGCGCTTTCGCCGTTGCTTCCGCGTACGGCCAGGCGGAGGGCGGGGAGGCGGCGGATGTTAGCGTACAAGGCCTAGGCCAAGGGATTGGCCAAGGCCAAAGGATTGGCCAGGCCGCGGAGACGGCCGTTGCGGAGGGCGGCGTTCGGACCGGGGACTTTCCGCCGGAGCCTGCGGGGGCCCCTTCAGGGCGGGGCGCTGGCTTGCCGGCGGCGGGCGCGGCTTCCGGAACTCTCGCCCTCTTCAGGCCGGCCTGGGCCTTCGGGCCTATGGAGCCTGAGCCAGAGGCGGCGAGGGCGGAGGCAGAGGAACTCTCCGACGATTCGGATTGCCTGGGCGCTGCCGTTGCCTGGGGGAGGGTTGCGGATCTCGCGGGGAAGGCCCACGGGGCCGACGACCCCAGAAGGCACGCGGCCTTGAGCCGCCGATACCGCCAGCTTTTGGACTGCGGTATCGACGTCTGGCGTAACGTCGCCGCCAACGACGAGACCTTGAGGGCCGTCATGGAGGCGCTTGGAAGGGAGTCGCCGGAGGCGCTTTTCGCCTATCAAAGCTCGGCGCGGGAGCGGCTGGCGGCGTCCCCGGAGGCGGGGGAGGGGCTCGCGGCGGCGGCGCGGGTGTCCTCGAGGGCACTCGGCCCTTCCCACCCGCAGACGCTTTCCATCAGAAGGGATCTGGAACGCCACGCCTCGCGGGAATCGGGAGCGGCGCCGCAGGCGATTTCCCAGCTGGAGGAGCTTTGCGCCGCGGCCGCGGTTGCCCTGGGGCCAGGCCACAGGGAGAGCCTCGAGGCACTGGACGCGCTGGCCGAGGCCCACGCCGCCGCCGGGAACTTCGAGCGCGAGCGGGAAATCCTCACGCGGGTGCTGGAAGGGATGTCGGCCGGCCTCGGCGCGGCGCATCCGGACGCGCGCAGGGCGGCTATTAGGCTGGCCTCGGCCATGGACAGGGGGGGCGATCCGGCCTCCGCGCGTGCCGTGAGGGAGCTGGCGCTCGGGTTTGCCGGAGAGGATGTCGCTCCCCTCGCTCCGGGACCCTTCGCGGATGGCCCCGACAAGCACGGCGAAGGCGGCCCCGGCACGGGCGGCGTCTACGTCGGGTCGGAAGAATGGTGGCCGTTTAAAGATCTCCCCGAAGCCAGTTTCGGGGAGATGAGCGCCGAAAACGATCTGGCCCTTTCCCTGGCCAGGGAGGGGAGGCACGCCGAGGCGAGGCGGATCGCGGAGAAGCTCGCCGACGGTCTCGCGGGGGAACTGACCGAGTGGAACCCCTACACGCTCTTGGCCCGGAATAATTTGGGTTTCGTGCTTTCCGAGGCGGGCGAGCTGGCCGAGGCGAGGATGCTCCACGCCAGAGTCCTGTCGGTGCGGGAGAGGGCGCTCGGCTTCGACGACGAGGACACGCTCGCTTCCAGGGCGAACCTCGCCGCCGCCTTCTTCGGGCTCGGCGACTTCGCGTCGGCTAGATCGCTCCACGAGCAGGTGCTCGGCGCCCGCCTCAGGGTCCTCGGCCCCTCGCGCCTGGAGACGCTCTCGTCTATGAACTCCTTGGCAGGGGTGATGATGGCTACGGGGGATTACGGCGCGGCGGCCGAGCTCCACCGGCGGGTGCTGGACGTCCAGGAGGGGGCGCTGGGCCCGGACCACCCCCACACCATGACGTCCATGGCAAACCTCGCGGGCGCCTTGGGGAAGCTGGGCGACCCCATGGCCGCCCGGGACGCGTACCGCGAGGCGCTGGCGAGGCAGGAGGCCGCCCTCGGCCCGGGCCATCCCGACGCGGCGAGGACCCGCAACGGGCTGGCCGTCGAGCTCGATACCCTGGGCGACGCCGAGGGGGCGGAGGAGAACTACCTGCGGGCGCTCGAGATCTGGACCGGGGCGTTCGGCCCCTACCACCCGAATTCGTCGGTCGCGGCCTCGAATTTGGGGTCCCACCTCGTCGGGCGGGGGGATCTCGGACGCGCCGTCTTCTTCCTGAAACTCTCCGTCGAAGGGGCCCAGAGGACTCGCAGGGCGCTCGCATCCCTGGACCCGGAGCTCCGCCGGAGCTACCTGGCAAACGTGGAGCACCGCTACCGGCTTCTCTTCGATGCCCTCGTCAAGGCCGGAAGGCTCGCGGAGGCGCTGGTAGTCCTGGATCTCCTGAAGGAGGAAGAGCTGAGGTCCCAAGACCGCTCCCGAGCTACGGAAGGGCGCCGGAGCGGCCCGGACGGCGGCCGGGACGGAAGCCCGGTAGCCGCCGGGCATGGGGCTCGGGAAGGTGCGCCCCCGGAATCGCCCGAAGCCCCCGAAGTCCGCGAAGCTTCCGAAGTCCGCGAAGCTTCCGAAGTCACGGAGGACTGGGAGGACAGCCGACTCCTTTTTGACGGCACGGCGGACGAGGAGGCCAGGCGCGAGTACCTGGCGGTTGAGGCGGCCTTAGGGAAACCCTGGCGTGAGCGCGAGGCGCTGTTGGCGGGCCGGCGCCTGGACAGCCTCCCTGAAGGGGACAGGGGGCGCCTGGCCGAGCTGGACGCGAGGTCCGCCGACGCCGCGTTCGCCTTCCGCGCGGCATGCGCGGGTTCGGGCGCTCTTGACGGGAGCGGGGGGCCTCCCTCCGAATCGTCCGCCGCCTCGCGGCGCCTCCGCGCGCGCCGCGAGGCCCTGAAGGCCGCGGGGAAGGGCGCGGCCCTGGCCTACGCGGTAACTGCGGAGGACAGGAACCACCTTTTGGGGGTCACTGCCGACGGCATCGTCGCGAAGGAGTCCGCCGTAGGCCGCGAGGCCTTGGCGGAACTCGTTAGCGGGTACAGGGCGGCCCTCCATGATCCCGCCAGGGACCCGAGGCCTGCCGCCGGAAGGCTCTACGACGCGGTCCTGAGGCCCCTGGAAGGGCACATAGGGCGCGGGGACGCCGACGACGGCAAAGGAGCGGCGGCGGGTGAGGGCGAAAGGCACGCCGCAGGGGGCGGCGGGGGAGTTGCGGCAGGGGACGGCGGGGGAGCCGCGGTCGGGGACGCCGGGGGAGCCGCGGACGGGGAGGGAACTGGCGCTTTTGGCGGGCCCCTGTTGCTTTCCTTGGACGGGGCGCTCCGTTACGCCCCCCCTGCCGCGTTCTGGGACGGCGAGAGGTTCCTCGCGGAGAGACGCCCGGTCGCCCTCTTCACCTCGTCCACCGCCTCCATACTGGAGAGGGGACCCGCGCGAGAGAGGAATAAGGCGAGCGCCGCGGCGTTGGGAGTAACCGCCGCTTGGCCCGGCTTCCCGGCTCTTCCCGGGGTAGCCGACGAGATAGCCGCGGTGGTAGGGCGCGCTGGGGAGCCCGGCGTGCTCGCCGGGGAAGGGCTGCTCGACGGGGATTTCGACCGCGGGTCCTTCGCGCGGAGCCTGGTTTCGGGAGCCCCGGTGGTGCATGTCGCGAGCCACTTTATCCTTGACCCGGACAGCCTTGACGGATCGGTTCTCCTCATGGGCGACGGCGGCAGGCTGAGCTTGAGGGAAATCAGGGGCGCCCCGGATCTGGACTTCCGGGGTCTGGATCTGCTCACGCTTTCCGCCTGCGGCACCGCCGCGGGCTCGGGGCGGGGGAAGGACGGGAGGGAAGTGGAGAGCCTGGGGGAGATTACCCAGAGGGCGGGGGCCTCGGCGGTACTTGCGTCACTTCTTCCGGTGGACGATCTGTCCACGCCTGGTCTGATGCGGGAGTTCTACCGCGCGCGGTACGTCGAAGGGTTGGACAAGGCAAACGCCCTGCGGCGGGCGCAGCTGGCGGTCATGCGCGATCCGGACGCGGCGCCGTCCCCGTCGCGCGGGACGCCTTTGGACGCAAGCGGGGAGGCGGCCGTACCCGGCGCGGCCCCGTCTCCGGGATGGGACGGCGCTGGCTATTCGCACCCCTACTTCTGGGCTCCATTCGTCGTCATGGGTGACTGGAGGTGATGGCAAGCGCGTATCGCGTATTTTAGTACGTAAGTCGCGTATGTATTGATTTTTAGATCTCAATAAATTTTTATAAAAATTATGAACGCTATGTGTGAACTTAAATTAATATTTTGAAATACTTTAAATAAATATTAAGTAAAATATTAATTTACTGATCGATTAAAATTTATAAAAATTGTTGCGCCATATACTTAATGCAATGGGGGATTATGATATATAATTAGGCAACAATTTTTTGTAAATTAAATGAAATTATGAACATAATTATGTATCAGTTCACGGGGGGGGGCTCCTTACCTCCACAGTCAAGGCTCCATGATAGTCATTTTTATATTTTAAGAGCCGCCAATCATCTGCCACGTTCAGCATGGACATGGTTGATCCTTGCTGTCTGTTTCTCAACTGCCTTATGACAGAGCAAATCCTGACATAACAGATGGAGACGGAGCCAGCGAGCCCCCCCACACCGATTCCGATTAAGGGCTTGAAGGCACACCCGTCCGTAAGCCGTAACAAGGCGGCTGTCTTAGCGCTTATACTGGCGTCAGAATTTTCGGCTCAGTCTGTACCGCTGTTGTTCAAAGGGCGAGACTATCCTTTTAACGTCCGGGAGTTCATTTTTCCCCGGGCGCCTTTGGATTGCCAAGTTCGACGGGGGAGGACTCGGCATCCTCCTCCAATGCGTGCTCGCCTTGGGACCAGGATAGCCTCTGAGGGCCTTCTTTGCTTTGGATGGGCATGACCCTGAGGGCTCTGGCTCAGTGCTTCCTGAGAAGCTGTGGGGCCCGTCAGGGCTAGCCCCAGGACCCCTGCGAGAGGAGCCTGGGGCTTCCGAAAGCATGGCTTTGGGAGGCTTTCTGCGTTGGCCTTCAGAGCGCAACTTGGGCGAACCGTCCTTAGTTAGCGGGCCTTTCGGGCGTAAATTCCTTATGCCGCCGTTACGACGCGGCTTCTCCGGGCCGCCTTTCGGCGGCGGGCCTTTCGGGCCCGGCTTCTCCCCGGCGCCCTCATCCGGGCGGGGCTTCGGGCCCGGCTTCTCCCCGGCGCCCTCATCCGGGCGGGTCTTCGGGCCCTGGTTCTCCTCTCCGTCATGGACTGGCTTGTCTCCCGGGCACGGCTCTTCCTGCTCCTCTTTAGCCTTCTTATCCCGTTTAGCTTTGGCGCGTCTGATCTTGCTCTCAGCCATCTCTTGCCGCGTAACCCTGGCCTCCTCCTAAGCCTCTGCAACGAACTTCGGATCGACGGAATGTCCCGGCTTCAGCAGCGAAGGCAAGGGCTTTCCCTCCCCTACGACTTTCAGAGCCTCTTTCAAGAAAGGCAACGGGTCCATCTACTTGCGCTTCAAAGTGG
Source organism: Deltaproteobacteria bacterium (assembly GCA_031267005.1). Taxonomy (GTDB): domain Bacteria; phylum Desulfobacterota; class Desulfarculia; order Adiutricales; family Adiutricaceae; genus JAIRZX01. Next base: position 2,900 of record JAIRZX010000325.1, on the reverse strand, counting down.
CAAGAAGAGTCCACATGACCTCGAAGGACTGTTTCCCTTCAATGCTTTGCGAAAAACAGCTGATTTTCCTGTGGAGCACCGCCCCCCCCTGAGGCTGATCTCCGCGCCGTTATTTGTGGGGGGAACATCCGGATGATCAAGGCATGTGAAGAACTTTGAATTCCGGTCTGGAATCGCCTTCTTGATTGCTGCCGCTTTCGAGCATCCGTCCGGCGCGGTCTGGGCGAGAGCCGTCAACTCGTCCCTGATCCGGTTGAGTTCCGCACCCAATATAAGGGCCTGGTCGGATAATTCGTTTCCCGATTTCTTCAAATCATCGCGCTGGCCGAAAACGTGGCAGAACTCGCTGACAAGATTCTCCCCGGCTTCCCCGAACTTCCGGACGTCAGGACGTCAGGACGGTTCAGGTCGTACTGCTTGCAGAAAATGAAGTCTCTTTTCAAATGAGCCATGCAGAACTGGTGGAGGACTGTGATCTTGTCTTTTGAGTATTTGATGTAGCCGCAGTAACGGTCGGAGACGAAAACGCCCGCCCAGTAGATACCCAGTCTCTTTTCCAGGATCAGGGAGGCTCGGTTCGATATTTCGAAGATGACGACGTCCGAAGATTCGAAGACCCAGACGTAAAGCTGTTTTTCCTGTACTTGTGGCCGGTCTCGTCTGTTTTCAAACGATCCAGTTTTTTCAGGCAGTCGCGAAGTTCCAGGTAAACGGGCCTCAGGGACAGGGCGGCCTGAGTGATTCGTCGAGGTTACCGATGCTGATCACTACGCGTTTGTGGTACTTGAGGTAATTCTGGATGCCTCTGCGAGTCATGTGTCCCGTTGTGGCAAGGTCTAGCATCGACGCGAGGAGTTGGTCGTCCGGGAGCCCGCCCAGGAACCCTCCTGACGGTTTCACGGGGTAATGGATTTTGCCGCATTTGGGGCAGACGAAGCCGGAAGCAACCTCTATGATCTGCTTCGCAGGAATCTCGGCAAGCTCGGAATGATCCCTGGTCAGGACGCGCACTTCGGTCTTTTCCATCACTTCGTGGCAGTGCGGGCACCGGTGTTCCGTCTCGTCGTCAAAGACCATGACGAAGGAGTCTTCGGATTCGAAACGCTACCTTTGGAAGGCTTCGTCCCCTTCCGCGGCTCCGCCGTTCGGCCCGTTGAGCCCGGCCAGAATGTCATCAAAGTTCGAATCCTTCTTCTGCCTGGGCTTTCCCCGCTTGTGGGGTCCTGGGAGGGAGAGATTCCCGAATTCGAGGAATTAGCGGCCGGGGCCCCTTTTGAGGCCTCCAACTCCCTGATTCTTGCCAGAAACGTGGCATTCAGGGCTTCGCTTTCCCCTAACTTCATCTTCAGATCGGCTATCGCGGCGAACGCGTCCGTAAATTTCTCGTCAGAGGACTGGACCGTTGAGTTGCCGGGCCGGAAACCAGGTCCGCTCGCCTGCAGGAGCATCTCCTTCGCCTGCGACAACGCGAACCTGGCCGAGGCGAGTTCCCTCTCGCGATCGGCGTTTAGAAGCTCCAGCTGCCGGATTTTTGCGTCACGCGAGTCGGGTTCAGCCTGGTTATAGGAAGGCCGCTCCAAAACCTCAGCAACAAAGCGCTTCAATACCTGGTTTTCGCCTTCGGCAATCACTAGTCCGCTCTCAAGAGAGGCGATTTGACTCCGGAATAAGCCTAAATCGCCAGGGTCGAGATCTAACTGAGTCAAAGTTGACCAGAAGTCGAGAGACCCGCAAGAACCCAGGCCTGGGTCGTCTATAAGGTCAACCTATGGGTCTTGAGGTGTCCCAAAAGGGGAATATTGGGTTCCTTTCCACCACTTATAGGGATAAATTAGCAAATAGGGGCACCAAAATCAATATTTAGCTATCAAAATATTGTAATTAGGCTCCTATTCATAACTTTTGCCATCAAGCGAGCTGTAGTCACCTCCCTCCTCCTTCTGCCCTCCCCCTCGACAGGCCGGTTTACCCCCCCCCGTGAACGGATACCTATGGCTGGTCATGGGCAGCCAGGGCCTGGTCAGGAATACCCTCCAAAGCAGGGCAGGATGTATGACGCCCCCATGTCAGCCTCTCCCTCAGCTAGCTTCCGGCATTCTATTACGGTAAAATATGTTTGCTCTTGGACGGGATTCCGTCCCTCGGCAGGCCGGCTCCTGGCAGGACAGAGCGCCAACGGAGGTACGCATGAGGAACGCGGAAGGTCCGGATATCCCGGAAGTAGGCATCGACATAGCCGACTTTTCAGTACTGAGAAACGAAGGTTTCGTTTACGTGGACAAGACAGAATTCGTCCGCGAAATTATTGACGGCCCCCGCCGACGCCTTTTTCTTTCCCGCCCCCGACGGTTCGGCAAGACGCTTCTGATCGATACCCTGGAGCAGGCCGCAGCCGGAAGAAAAGAGCTTTTTTCCGGACTCGCGATAGCCAGGTTGCGCGGGGACGCCGAGTGGCCCCGTTCGCACGTGCTGAGGATCAGCATGAACGCTTTCGGGGACGACCCGTCCTCGCTGGACCTAAACCTTGCCTCATCCCTTCAACTTTTCGCAGAAGACAGGGGGTTCACTATCAAGGAAAGGAACTCGGCTTTCAGCCTTATCCAAACGATTGATACCCTTAACAGGAATTATGCGGATATCCCGATAGTTACCCAAAGTATCCAAGCTGAAGACGGGTTGGTCGCGAACCGGAGAAAGACAATAGTACTGATCGACGAATACGACGCGCCCATAGTCAACAACCTTACTAATCCTGCCAGACTTGAAGTCGCAAAAGAAACACTCCACGGTTTCTACAACGCGTTGAAATCATGCGAAAACATGATAGATCGTGTTTTCATAACCGGAATTACCAAATTCGCCCAATTGTCAGTGTTTTCGGCGATGAACAATCTGATGGA
>JAIRZX010000320.1 GCA_031267005.1 Deltaproteobacteria bacterium | reverse complement strand
TCCAGGACCCCGGACCCGCCGCCTGGCCGCCGCCCTCTTCGGTGCCCCCTGCTTCTCCTAAACCTCCCGTAGCGGCCCCTCCCGCCGCCGTCCCGGCGGCGGCCGCCCCCGCCGGGGCCGCTGCGGGCCGCAGGCCCCCCGACCCCAACGCCTACGGCGGCAAGGCCAACGCCTTTACGGCGCTGGTCGATCTCTCCTCCAGCATGCTCTGGCTCTCCCCCTGCACGGGAGGGCTCGTCAAGGCCGAGGCGGAGAGCACGCTTTTGAGGCGCATGAGCCAAAGGCTCCCTAGCCGTCCTTACATAGCGGCATTGAGGGTCTTCGGCTACCAGCAGGCATGGCGGGAGGCGGACTTCACCACCCTCTACTACGGCCCCACCGCCTACGAGTCGGCGGGCTTCGACCAGGCGGTGGCCCGCCTTGCCCCCGCCAGCGCCGTTTCCCCCTTTTCCGTGGGCATGAAGGCCACCGCCGAGGAGTTGGCCTCGATGCCCTCGCCCCGGGTGGTGCTGATGTTTTCGGACTTCGAGGTCACCTCTGATCCTGGCGACCCGCCCGCCGAGGCCTCCCGCCTCCGCAGCCGCTTCGGCGGCGACACCAGGGTCTATTCCTTCTACGTGACCAAGGTCAAGAAGGCCAAGACCCTGGCGGCCAACGTCGGCTCTTCCGGGGGGGGGAAAAGCTTTGACGTGTGTGCTATGCTTGAAGACGACGCGGCCTTCGAGGCCATGATGGACGAGATCTTCGGGCCAAAGGAGGAGCCTCCCTGCCGGGATTCCGACGGGGACGGCGTCTGCGACGCCCAGGACGTCTGCCCCCAGACTCCCGAGGGGGCCCCGGTGGACTCGCGCGGCTGCTGGATAGCCGCCTATTCCCAGTTCTTCGACTTCGACAAGGCGGTGGTCAAGAGCGCCTTCGTGCCCCGTCTCCAGTACGCGGCCGAGATCATCAAGAAAAACCCCTCGCTGGGCGACATAATCATAGCCGGGCATACCGACGGCAAGGGGACCGACGCCTACAACCTGGATCTGGGACGCAAGAGGGCCCAGGCCGTAATGGACATACTCGTCAAGAACGGCGCCCCCGCCTCGAGGCTGAAAGTCGAGTCCTTCGGCAAGCAGCGGCCCATCGCCGACAACAACACGGAGGAGGGCCGCGCCCAGAACCGCCGGGTGGAGTTCCACGTGGGCGAGGTGCCGCCGGCCAGCTAGCCGCCCGGCGCGGCCCCTCCCGCCCGAGAGCGTTGAGGCGTCCGGGGCCCAGCGTCCCCGGAGCCGGCGGCCCGCAAGCCGCCCTCCCGGCGTCACGCAACCGCAAGGCTCCAGCCGGGGACCTTTCCGGATCCCCCCAAGGCCCGCCCATGATAGGCCCTGTAAACAGAGGCAACATCTCGTCCATCTACGCCGCCGCGACGTTCAAGACGGCGCAGCACAACGAGAGGACCAACGTGAGCCAGCTCCTTACCAGGAGCGAGGCCCAGGCCATGGCCCACAACTCCTCCGGGCCCATGCAGCGGACCACCTACCTCTCCCACCAGATCCAGCCCGTTTCCGTGGGGAGGCACCTTAACGGACACATCCCCGATCTCACCAAGCAGAACTACAGCGCGCTCGCGGACGCCCAGAGCAACTACCACGCCGGAGACTACCTGCCCAAAAATTACAACGCCTTGGGCCAGGTGGCCCAGATAGCCGACCAGGCCTCAGCTGGCGTGGTCATCAACAGGGTCATCTGAGCCTGAACAGGGTCATCTGAGCCTGGCCAGAACCCCTTCCGGGGCGCGCGCTTCCGAAAAGGCACGCGCCCCCTTCCTTGCGCCCGGAAGGCGGCCGCGGCGGCCCCCCTTCCCTGAACCCCCGCCCGTTGCGGGCGGGGGGGCGGCCCGGCGCATCACCTAAGCGCCCCAGAGCCTCCCGGAACGCCCCGCGAAGGGCGCGAGAGCCCGCATGTCGTTCAATATCCTGGAATTCGCGCGCCTCAACAAGATCGTCTTCATATGGACGGCCTTCGGCGCGCTCATATACCTCCTGCGGGACCTTTTCGGGCTGGTGTTCATAACCTTCGTGCTGAGCTTCGTCGTCTGCAGCGTGGCGCGCTTCTTCACGCACGTCCTCAAAGTCAAGCGCAGGCGGGTGGTGGTCTGCGGCATCTACGCGGTGCTCATAGCCTCGATATCCTGCTTCCTCATCATGGGCTTCCCCAAGATACTGGCCGAAGCCAAGGAGTTCACGCTCCAGCTACCGGACTCCATCGACAAGGTGGAGGACAACATAAACTCCTTCAAGGAGAGCAACCCCTCCTTCGCTCCCTTCCTCGAAAGGGCCATGGAGGGCGTGACCCTGGACGCCCTCGTCTCCCGCGGCTGGAGCTGGGGCCGCGCGCTCCTCTCCCGGGGGTGGCACTACATTTCCTGGTTCTTCATAGCCATCATCTTCAGCTTCCTCATCGTCTTCGATTTGCCGGACCTCATACAGAAGTTCCGATCGCTCAGGTACACCCGCCTGGGCGCCATCTACGACGAGACAGTCTCGGGAGTCATACAGTTCGCCAAGGTCGTGGGCGAGAACTTCAAGGCGCAGATCTACATCTCCGCCATCAACACAGCCTTCACCTTCGTGGGGCTCACCATCATAGGCACGGGCATGACCGCGCTCCTGTCGGTGGTGGTCTTCGCCTGCGGGCTCATACCCGTCATGGGAGTTTTCATCTCCTCGGTGCCCATCATGCTGGTAGCCTTGAACGCCGGCGGCACGGAGATGCTCGCGTACTCCTTAATCCTGATAGTCGTAATCCACGCAGTAGAGGCCTATATCCTCAATCCCAGGATAGTCTCCTCGGTCCTCCACATAAACCCGGTCATAACCCTCATGATCCTCTACATCGCCCACAGCATCATGGGCGTGTGGGGCATGTTCCTGGGCGTGCCCATCTCGGTGTACATCTACGCCCAGATAGTAAGCGTCAAGCACCCGGCCCACGCGGCGGGCCAGTCGGTCCGCGCGGCCAACGGCGCGGTCCGCCGGGAGGCCGACAGGCTGGCCAGGGACGCAGCCCTGGCCGCCGCTGGCACGGCCGCTGCCGGCTCCCCTTCCGCCGGGGACGCCCCCGAAACGAACTTCGCCGCTTTGTCGGGACCTGCGGGCCCGCCGTCCGAAGCGGCCGCCCCTTCCGGGGCCGGAGGCGGGTCTCCGCAAGCCGCGGCCTCCGCTTCCGCGGACGAGGCCTGAGGAGGTTCCCGAAGGGCTGCGGAGGCCACGCGGGTACCGGAAGCGGCCGGGAACGCTCGTGACGGTACCGGAAGCGGTCGAAAAGAGTGCGAAGGATACATTATTAGCTAGCTTGCTAGCTTGCTTGACGGCTTGCCCCTGAGCGCTTCAAGGCTAAACAGGGCCCGGCGTGCCGGCTTGGCCAGGACGAAGGCGCCCTTGGCTGCCGCAATCCGCTTTGGAGTTCAGGTGCCGGACCCCCGCGGAGGCTCTGCCCCGCAAGCGCCTTTTCCCCGTCCGGGCCGATGGGAGCCCGCCCGCCGGGCTATCTTCCAGGGCGCCGTCCGCGCCGTTTCCCGAAAGGGACGCCGGTCGGGGGCGCCATCCAAGGAGGGCCTCCGCCATGCCCCTGCGAGAAACGGTAGTCCTGCTGGGCGACAGCCTCACCGAATGGGGTGATTTTTCGGGGCTCTCCGGCCGCCTGCGGCCCTGCGGCGCCGCCGGCCCGGTAAACCACGGAGTCTCCGGGGACACCACATGGGGGATCCTCGCGAGGCTCCACGAAACCACCCTGCTAAATCCGGCATGGGTCTTCGTCCAGGCCGGGATAAACGACCTGGCCCACGGTTCGAAGCCAGCCGAGCTAGCGGGAAGGCTGGCCAGGATCTGGGCTGGAGTGGCCTTGGACTCCCCGGGCACCATGGTGGGGGTACTGAACCTCCTGCCTTTGTGCGGGGCTCGGCTTGGCTATCCAGCCTCGCTCCTTTCCAACTCGCTGGTGCGCCGCGCGAACGAGATCATTCAGGAGACGGCCTTCCGGAACCAGACGGAGTTCCTTGACCTTTACGCCGCTTACGCGGACCAGTCGGGCGAACTCCCGGAAAGCTGCACCTTGGACGGGCTTCACCTGCTTCCCGATGCGTACGGGCCCTGGACGGATCTCCTTCTCCGCGCCCTCGGGAAGGGGAACGCCGTAGCCCCGAGTCCCGGCGAGCTCGAGCCCGCCCGGGACTGCGCTTGGGGCGATGCCGCCGAGGGGGCGGATTCCGTTTCCGGGGGAATCGGCGGCAGCGGGGCCGGGCGGGAGACGCCCGGAGCCTAGGTTTTCGGGCGGGGGGGAGGCGGAGACGGAAGGGCGGGACAGGGCCCCGGACAGCGGAGGCGAGGGCCCGGACGCGGGAGGAAGGACCCCGGATATGGGGGAGCAGCCTCTAAGGACCCCGGATATGGGGGAGAAGCCTCTAAGGACCCCGGACAGGTGGGAGAAGGCTCTGGAGAGGGAAATGCCCCCGCAAGCTAAGGGGGGACGAGCGGACGGCATGGCCTGCCGTCAAGTCGCCGCGTTCCTTCCGCGGGCGGCCAGCCGCGGCGGGAAGGCGTTGCGGGCTTGTCGGTCCGATTCCTGGTTGAGCTACGGTTTTCGTGGGGAAAAGAGGAATGTATGTGGCACAGGCATCTCGATTTGACGGAAGAAACGGCTTATTGCCTTCCGGCGCTCGATGATATTATCTCCAACGGAGCGTGGCTGGACTGGGCCGATTTGCGCGAGGCGATCAAGAAGGACAGATCGCTGTTAGATGGCATCGAGCGCGTATGCAAAAATTTTTTGGATGCCCCATACTCCCAACGCTACCATTTTTGGTATAACTATGTCCAAAAACATAAAAAAATTTCCTGATTGGGAAGACGTGCTGTCTTCGGCATGCAGGCTTCAGAGCGTTTTGCCTGGAGCCGTGGTAGTCGGCGGCACTGCGGCTGCCGTACATGCCGGACACCGCACGTCTTACGATGCGGATCACATCCTAGCGGACTTGCGTCATCACTTCGATGAAGTCCTTGCCAAGCTTGAATCCACCGCTGGCTGGCGCACGGCGCGTATCGCCAAACCGGTCATAATACTTGGCAATCTGGATGGGATCCTGACCGGGGTTAGGCAGCTTATCAGGACCGGGCCGCTGGAGACGGTGGAGATCGACTGTAACGGAATGAAGCTGACGGTGCCGTCGGAAGCGGAGATTTTACGGATAAAATCCGTTCTTATCCTGAAGCGGAACGCTACGAGGGATTATTTGGATTTCGCGGCGCTCTACGCCCATCTGGGCGTTGACAAGGCGGCGGAGGCGCTTGTCAGTTTCGACGGGCTTTACCCCCAGGAAAGCGGCCAGTCCGCCCTCCAGCAACTCCAAGCCCAGCTCTCCGATCCGATGCCTTTCGATCTAGTTACGACCGATCTTTCGACGTATAAGGGCCTTTCGTCCAGGTGGCGGGATTGGGACAACGTCGCGGAAACCCTCAAGGGAGCGGCCGTTGGAATTTTTGATTTCGTTTGCGAGGCTCAAAACCGACGCCCGCCAAGTCCGTGACCGGATGACAGCACGGGAAGGGGCGTTGCCCAGGCGACTGGCGCCCTGCCAGTCCGGGGGGCGCCCGGAACAGGGCCTGTCCTAAAGGGTTTTCCGGAGGTTGAAGTTCCCTTCAAACCTTCGGCGGCGCCTTCGCCTTCGCGGGTGCCGCCGTCGCGCGACCGCTCTCCCGCAAGCGGGGCGGTATTCGCCTGAGGTTCGTTGCCGCCTGCGGGGGGCTCCGTTTCCGCCGTGCCCGTCTCGCTGGCCGCATTGCACGTAAGCTTGCAGGGCATCGTAAGCTTGCAGGGCATACTTGTTAACTTCGTAGTCTTGAAATTTGTTATCCGCGCGGTTGAAGCCGATACAGTTAAGCCTACGGATAGCCTTCCCGGCCCTGCGTTCCAACCCAGCCATGTTCTAGTTTCCAGCTAAACAGTTTTCTGAAGCGCTGTGAAGTTACATGAAAGGGAACCTGAACTTAACGCTGATTTTTTCGGTGCACTGGATGGAAACGATTGTACTGGTTCCGCGTCTTGACG
>JAIRZX010000265.1 GCA_031267005.1 Deltaproteobacteria bacterium | reverse complement strand
GGGCTCGTCGACTGTTGCCCCAGGCCCTGGAAGACCCGCACCGTGCCCTTCACCCCGGCCAGGTGCAACGCCCTTTTGGGCACGGCGCACTCGGAGCCCGAGATGGAGAGGGCGCTGGGGGATCTGGGGGTGAAGCTCACGCCCTCGCAGGCGACTATCTGCCTTTACGACGCCGAGATCCCCTCCTGGAGGCCGGATCTGACACGGGAAGCCGACCTTTTCGAGGAGGTGGTGAGGATCCTGGACTTCGGGAGCCTCCCCGCCACGCTGCCCAAGCCGCCCGCCGCCGCCGAGCCCCCGCCAGAGGCCTACCGCTCCGCGGATAGGATCCGCGCTTTCATGGTCGGGAAAGGCTTCATGGAACTCATGAGCTTTTCTTTTTTGAACGCGAACTTCGCCGACAAGCTGGGGCTGGGCCCTGACCACCCTCTCCGCACGGAAATCCGCATGGTGGCTAACCCGCTCTCGGAAGAGCAAGGGGCGTTGCGGACCACCGCTGTCCCCTCGCTTTTGAAGGCAGCGAGGCTCAACCAGTACCACGAGGAAAGGGATTTGAGGCTCTTCGAGCTCTCGAGGGTCTTCCGCCAGAAGGCCGCCGTCGGCGCCCCGGAGGAGGTCCCCCTCTTCGCGGGGCTCATGGCGGGCGACCGCGAGTCCCTCTTGTGGTGCGAGGAGAAGCGGCCCGTGGACTTCTTCGACGCCAAGGGCGTGGTGGAGGCGCTGGCCGCCTCCTACGCCGAGAGCTGGGATTTCGCCCGTGACGGCACCTTGCCGCCGTACCTGGACCCCAGGGAGGCCGCCTCGGTCCGCCGCGGGGGAGTCCTTCTGGGGCACCTGGGGCTCGTGAGGGAATCCGTAGCGGAGGCCTTCGGCCTCAAGAAAAGCGGCGGCCCGGTCTACGTGTTCGAACTCGCGACTTCCGGTTTGCCCCCGTCGCCCTCCCCGGTCTTCGAGCCCTTCCCCGGCTTCCCCCCCGCCGTGAGGGATTTGGCCGTCCTGGTCGACTCCTCCGTGGCCGCGGCGGAGCTCGAGCGGAGCGTCCGCAAGGGGGACTACCCCTTGAGGAAAGTCGCGGTCTTCGATCTTTACGCGGGCGACCGGCTTCCCGAGGGCAAGAAGAGCATAGCTTTCCGGCTCTATTTCCAGGACAGCTCGCGGACCTTGACGGAAGAGCTGGTAAGCGGTTATTTTAAAACGATTGCGGCCACGCTTGAGGAGGAGTTCGGGGCGACCTTAAGGTCCTGAGGCCCGGCATGGGCCGGAGCGGCCTGCGGGGCCCCCTCTGGCGCAGGGCCGGCGTTGCCCCGGACGGGATCAGGGCCTCCCCCTGAGGATTCAGTGCTCCCCCGGAAGGGATAAGGGAGCGCCCGGAAGGATCAGGACGCCACGGCGCCGAAGCCCGTCAGGTTCCGGAACGCTTGTCTGTATGACCCCCTGATCCCCGGCCCACCGGGCCCCCGGGCCCCGGAGCCCCTGGAATCCGGGCTCCGGGCTCCCTGACGCTTCCTCCCGGCCGCGCCCGGCCCCCTGCTTCCGCCCCCCGGAACGGTCCCCTGGCTACGCATGCCGGAGCGGGCCCTGCAGGGCCACCCCGGAAAGGACCCCGGCAACTATGCCCAAATACCGCCAAAGCGGCTACTTGCCGCTTACCCGGGCCGACATCGTCCAGATCATCAGGGGCAAGCTGTCCCTTTCCGGGAAGGACGCGGGCCGGGTGCTGGAGACATTCGTCGACTGCATAGCCGAGGCCATGGCCAAGGGCCTCACGGTCTCCGTCCCGGGGCTTGGGCGCTTCGGGGTCAGGGACACGCCCCCGAGGCCCGGCCGCAACCCCAAGACCGGCGTCTTCGCGCAGGTGCCCGGCCGCCGGAAGCCGCACTTCTCCATGAGCAGGACCATTAGGGAAAGGATCCACCGGAACTTCGTCGGTTCCCCGGAGCCGGAGCCCGGCCCCCCCGCTCCGCCAGACGGCGACTCCCTCTAGCCGCCCTGCCTGACGTCGACGACTTCCCGGCCTTCCGGCCCGCTTCCCGGCCTTAAGGCCCCGGCCTAACTGATTTCCGCCTCCCGGCGGGAAGCCCACAAGCCCCGCGGGCGGCATGCCCGCGAGCCCCTCTTCCTTGCCCCGGTTGCCCCCATGGCCAAAGCGCCCAACGACGGACAGTTGCTTTTCCGGACCGGAGAGATAGCCGAGAAGCTGGATCTTCCGTCCAGCATCGTGAGGTATTGGGAGAAGGAGTTCGCGAAGCACATAAAGCCCATCCGCATGGACTCCGGGAGAAAGCTCTACCGGAAGGACGATCTGGAGATCTTCGCGGAGATCAAGCGCCTCACCCGCATAGAGCGGCTGACCGTCGAGGGCGCCAAGCTTCGCATCGCCCAGGCGAAAAAGACCGGGCGGAGCCGGGTCTCCGCCGGACGGCCCCTGCGGGCGGCTCCCGGGGCTGCCGGCGGCGCGGACGACGCGTCCGCTCCCGCAGCCTTGCCGGAGCCCTCGGCGGGCCCGGAGGAGGGATTCGGGGACGGGTCCGGCGCCGGGGAAAGGCGGGGACCGAAGGCCCCCCCGGCGGGGAAGCGGACGGCCAAGCCCGCTCCGTCCCCGGCGGTCGCGTTCGCGGCGCCGCCCGCTCCGCCTTCATCGTCGGGCCGGGCCGCCCCCGCCGGACCCGCCGCGGACGAGGCGGCGCTCCGCAAGCTCATAGCCGAGGTGCGCCAGGAACTGTTCGGCCTGAGGGACTACATGATGCTGGCCCCCGACTTCAGGCGCAATCGCGGCCCGCGCCCGAGGCCCGCCCTCCGGGCCTGCGGCGGCGCCAAGAAAGCATAGCCAGGGTAATAGGTTTTCAACGTGACGGACGACTTGAACCCGGCGCTCCCGGGGGCGGCCCGCCGCGCCTTCAGGGCGCTGGGCAGGGCCGGGACGCCGGAATCGCTGGCGGCGCTCGTGGACATAGCCTCCCACCGGGCCTCGGCCTCGGGGATAGGCGAGGTGGACTACGCCCTCGCCCTGGAAAGGGACCCGGCCGAGGCGTTGGCGGCGCTGGACGTCTACGGCTCTCTGAGGCCGCTGGAGCGGCGGTTCTTCGAGGGGCCAAGGGCATTCGAGGAGGTGCCGCTTCTCGTGCGCGAGTGGTCCGCCTTCGCGGGCGAGAGGCGCCTGACCGCCCTGGTGCTCGGCTGCGGGCGCGGCTGGAGCCCGGTGTCGCTCGCCGCGTCACTGGCGGCTGCCGGGCTGCCCGAGAGGAGCTGGGCTATCGAGGTCAACGGCCTGGACGTGTCGCCCAGGGCCTTGGCCCTGGCCGGGAGCCGCCGTTACGACGAGGCCGACCTCGAAGGCTTCCCGTACCCCAGGGGCAGATGGTTCAAAAACGAGGCGGGGAGTTCCAGGCGCTTCAGGGACGACGCGGGCGTAAGCCTGTCCTACGGCTTCGGCGACGTTTACCTGCCTTGCGGCGGCGTCCGGATTGAGCAGGGCCCCCCGGTTTGGGGCTCCAGGAAGGACGGGAGGGACGGCGCCGGTCTTCCCGGCCCGGACGGGGAAGCCGGGGGAGCGGTCGGCGGCGGCGGGGGACCGGAGATTGCGCCCGGGGAAGGCCCGGCCGCTGGGGCCGCCGCAGGCTCGGGCTTCCGCGAAAACCTCCTCTGGTCCTTCCGGGGGAAGGTGGACGTGCTGTTCGCCCGCAACATAACCCGCGAGGCCCCCGACGAGCGGGCCGGAGCGCTTCCTGCCGCCGTCCCCGAGCTGTTGCGCGAGGGGGGGCTTTGCTTCACGGCCCCCGGGGAGATCTGGCCGCCCTCCGCCAACCTCAGCCTGGAGGAGCGCAACGGCGTCTTCTATTTCCGGAAGTCCGCGTCCAAGCGCAAAGCCAACACTTTCCACACTCCCCGCCGGGGGCGCGACTCGGGCCCGGCGGGGCGCTCCGCCGCCCTCCCCGCGCCGGACCCCGCCAAGTACAAGCCGTTTACAGACGCCTCCGCCGCCATGCTCCCGGAGAACCCCGAAGGGGCGCGCGGGGCGGCTTTGGAGGCCATAACCGCCGCGAGCGAGGACATGCTGGCGTGGCCTCCCGCCTTCGAGGCCCTGGCGAGGGCCGAGGAAGGCCTGGGCCGGCTGGCCTTCGCGGCGCAGATCCGGGAGGCGATGGAGGTTTACGGCAGGCGGGGCTGATTCGGAAAGCCGCGTTTGGGCCCGTCTTCACGCTTCCCGCTTCCCGCCTTTCCTTTTTTTCCTTTTCCTTTGGCCTTCCCGAAGGAGCCGAACGGGCGCGGCAAGCGCTTAAGCCCGGAGGCGCCGCTCCCTTCGGCGGAGGCGTCCGATTGCTTCCGGCCTCCGTGTCATGGGGCGGCCCACGCCCGTTTCGGGTTCCGGGCGCCCGCTTAAGCCCTCGCAGGAAAAATCCCTTAACGCCCCCTGATCCCCCCGGCCCGTTCCGGCCGAGTGGCCCTGACGGCCGCAATCCCGTGATCCGCGAGGGGAGGCGGGGACTTGGGCCTTTCATCCGAACTCGCCCGCCGTCTCTCGCCGTCCCCGTCGAAGAGGCGGGCCGCTATATCCGCCTCCATCCCGCATAAGGCGCACAACACCTGGAAGGGCCTTTCGGAGTCCTTATATGGCCCACAACACCTGGAAGGGCCTTTCGGAGTCCTTGACGTAGCCCCTTTCGCGGCTCTGATCCGTTCCAGCCCTTGAGGCCGCGCCGGTGCCTTCCGCCTTTTCAGGCATTTCCGGCTCGATTACGTGCGCCGTCCGGCCTCAGACGGCTTCCAGGCCTTAGCGGCCAAGGATCTCTCTAGCTTCTCGGGAGCGACTTTGGCCCAGGTCGTCCGCAGAGGGGCCTGTAACGGGGACCGGCATAAACTACGATCCAGTTGCGAAAACCCCCGCCCACACGCCCACATCGGGGACCAAGAGAGTGTCGGCAAATCAAGCGCAAACAGGTTTATGCGTACTAAATTTAGGTGCCCTTTCACGGCGCGCCTTAACCCTGTCCCAGGATGTCAGGCAACTCTCGCCTCCCGCACCAGGCCTTCCGTTGCGGGGCACTGTTGACGAGCGCATTACTCCTCGCGCGCTCTTCCTTGCGGCCAGGCGGCCGCAAGGTGGGCGCCATGCTTTCTTTTCCCCAGACGGCGCGAATGCCTTCCTGCGGGTTTCCCGTTCTTCCAGTGAACGGATACCATTTTTGAGTGTAAGGGTGGCCTAATTCACGGTGCGGGCAGGGCGACATGGCTGATTCCGTTAATTTTTATCACTTTTTCAATTGCCTTTGCCCATCACTTCAGCCCCGCCTTGTGAAAGGATGGCCCCCAAGATGATCTTTGTATTATATAAGTTATTGATATTGCCATTCTAATTAAGTATTTGAAAGAGGCGTGAGATAAAATCATTATACAGTAAGGACATATATTGGATATTATTCAAATATTTAATGAGAACAGCAATATCATTAGACTTATCAGAAAACTGAGCGGTCCAGCCGCCTGGGATCAAGAGGTAATTTTTTGGGGCCCTGAACCATATTATTTGCGCCTTCACCCCCATTAAAGTGGAGGGGCACCTGAATAGTCAGCCTTAACATGCTGGAAGCACATGAATGGTTACGATAATTTCATATTGTTTTGTGGTACGAATTCATGTCGGAAATTACCGATCATTATGAGTTAAAGTAGTTTTTGCAACTAAGGTATGGTTATTTCAAAAGTGCCCCCCAACGTGATCATCTTCTGGAGCGCCATTCAGTTGCGCCAAGCCGAGGACGAGAATGCCGGGGACATCATGCCTCAGAAGTTTTCGGCGAATAGAAATCGCGCGGCTACTGTTTATTGCTGAGTGGCGGTCCATGAGGTCTTACAGTTGCGAGTTAGGGATGTGCAGCTGCGGGGCTGGACAGACATGCGGCACCAGATTGCCAGACGGAAATGACTGGAAGGGGATGTCTCGCGTTGGCTTGAGACCGGCCAGGTTCTCGGGTCTTTACTGTCGAAAGGGGAGAGGCATGGCCTGACGCGTTAACCTGAAGACTCCATTACTCGTTATTTACGCGTTAATAAAATCTTAGACGACTGCAATGGTGTTGGATTGTTTTTCGACCCAGACAACTTTTTTGAATCTTACCATCACATCAGATGTGCCGTAAATAGCTACGGCGGCTCCGTACACGTTAGGAGTTTCACTGAGAAATTTTTTTGCATAATTTTTTTGAATTAACTGCGTAAAAGCGCTTTTGATCATCGTTTCTAGTTTACGGGTTATGAAGGTTGTTCTCTTTCCTATAACAATTTCGTTGCCAGACACAGGAATTTCTTCGTTATTAGACGAGATATCTTTCTCCTCGAATTTTATTTCTATTGCAATCCACTCATTATGCGGTCCCTGGACGGCTAAATCGGCCCTGCCGATGTCGGAGAATGGTTCAGGTATGGATAATTTATTGCCGAATTCCAAGAGAAGTTGTAATATTGATCTAAAGAAGAATTCGTTTTTTCTCACGTTATGGAGCTGGTCTTTTTGGTTCTCCGAATTGCGCTGAATTATTCCTGCTAAGATAGTCGAGAGATACTGTTCGCATTTGTCATCGTCGCGTGCTCCGAAGGCATTGAGGAATTGCAGATATTTTTGATTTAGGAATTGTTCATAATTGTCAATTTCAGGAGGAGCAAGGAAACCTGTTAAAAGTTCTCGGCGTATCGAATCCCTAATCTCGTTGTTAGGTATTTTAAGGTGGTATACCTCTGTGTTAGCGGAACCGGTAACGCCGCTGACTGTCAGGTATCCTGCCTGCATGAGGAGCACGGTTGAGTTTAAGTTGTTCAAATCCATTTCAGGCAAGAAATCATTGAAGGAGAGGTTTTTGTCGAACACTTTGAAATAATCGATATCATTCTGGGATATCCGGCTCGTAAGCAATGAGGACCCAGTTTTATACCAAAAATTTTTAAATGCTTTTTGCTTGAAAAAATTAAGTACCGATAAAGGATTGATTACCTCAGACTCTCCATCCCATGAATATCCGTTGTACCATTGAATTATATTATCTAAAAGATCATCAACTGTGGAATTTTGGCTAAGTTGCCCGTTTTGTTTCAATGCTAAGAGCGTAGGCTCTAAGTATTGAGAAAATGACGACTGTATCTCTTGTTTCGTGAACCCGCAAATTGTAGAAAAATGTTTATCTAATGAAATGTCGCATACAGTATTCATACTCGAAAACAACGATATTTGATTGAACTTAGTAATTCCGGCAATTAATACAAAACGTAAAAAATTTGAGCGTGATTTTATGGCAGAATAAAATTCGCGAAGCGGAAGCTTTATCTTATCCAATCCTGTTTTGCTTCCGATGTTCCCTAAGAGAGGAAAATCGTATTCGTCAATGAGAAGCACAACGTTCGGTATATTTAATAAAATTGGATCGACATTTTTTCCCTGAAAGGATGTCCGATGTCTCTTGGATAGTTTCCCAATCAATTCAATTATAGCGCTGGATGGATTATCAGTCTCAAGGGTAATGTCTGCGTCGAAAGCGACAGACTTGATTAGAAAAACCAGGCTTTTCTTGAACTGGTCAGGATCCGACGTCGTGCCGTTAAAGGGAATGCGGATCACCGGAAATATGTCCCACTTGCTCCCGAGAAGTTTCTCTATCTCGAGTCCTGAAAAAAGTTCCCGTTTGCCCTCGAAGATTGTTTGGATCGTGTCAAGCAGAAGGGTTTTCCCGAATCTCCTGGGACGCGAAAGAAAGATTGGAACTTCCGCACCTATGCCGTATATCAGATCGTGAATGAGACCGGTCTTGTCTACGTATACGTTACGGTTGTCGATGATCTTTTTAAAGCTCTCCACGTTTACGCCGAAAGGATTTTTTGCTATAGGGGTTTCAATCATGTTTTAAGCCTCAGTCTGCGAGATTGTCGAGCGGCGTAACCGCTAAGGCGGAAAAGAACCAGTTGGGACGTCTGCAATGAACACGATCCAGGCAGGTGACGGAACTTAGACGCTGGCTCCCGCTTTCTTTTGAGAAGCCCCGAAGATGGCTTTTCCAAAAAATAACCTGAACCGTATTTAATATACTTCATTCCGACGGCAAGCGCAATTGTGCGGTTGCGTTAGGGCTTGGGGACAAATGGTCGCCTGTTTTATACAGAACCCATTGGTCTTGAAAAACTACAAGATATGGGATCCAAACACGTATCCGGTCACGGGCGGAGGGGCCAGGTTGCCTGGAGGAGTCAGTCCAGGCGGCCTGGGGCGGCGGGCCGGGCGAGGCGGAAAGCGAGCCGAAAGAGAGTCGTCGGGAGGCCGGCGAAAGGTAGCCCGGGACCCGAAGGAGGAGTGCCGGGAGGCCGTGGCGGGCGGTCCGGGACCCGAAGGAGGGTTGACTGCGGGCCGAGGGGGCCAGGGGCTGAGCGGCCCCACCACCTCTTGTGAACAACCCAAATCCCCAATACCCAACTAATTCAACGCCCCAGTCTTCAATACGTAGGCATAGGAGCGATATGGCTTCGGCAGATGGTGCGTAATTCCGAATCCAGGTATTCTTGATTCCAGTGCGAAAAACCAGCCGCCCCCTTTTAAGTCGGATGCGCCATGAGGGAAGGGGTGCCCATAGCTCCCACCCTAGCGGAGGGGTCGAATCGAGCTTATCCGTTCACTGGTTCAAGGGAGTGGCGGTCCAGTGTCAGGCTGGAGGCGGTCATGGGGTATGAGGGGGGCAGCCCGAGACCAGTGGGGGAGGAGGTCTTCTGCACCGCAATCGGATCCCTTGCGGGTTCTCTCTGGGTTCCCAATGTGGGCGGATTGCAGGAGAAGAGAGGATTTTCGCAGTATAATCATTATTGGCCGTCTGTTAAAAGGTCAGCCGTCTCAGCGATGGTGGCGTCAATATCTATAAGCTCCTTAGGGGCGTTCCCGTCTCGGAGCCATCGGGCGCGTTGAAGGCAGTTCTAAGAGGAATGAATGCCCGGCTTGGCCGAGCCGCTCCCGGCCTTTGCCCAGGCCGTTCCCGCCGGGAAAGCGGGGAGCCCGAGAGCTCTAGTCGGCACTCCACAGGATTCTGTAGATCTCCTTTATGGGGAGTTCCAAAATTTCGCTTATCTCCTGAGGGCTCTTCTTGTCGGCTTCCAAGCGCAGGACAGCTTTGGTTACAGAGTTCGCGAACTGCTTGAGCTCCTCGTCCTTGGACTTGAGCTCCTCGCCCTTGGACTTGATCTCTTCGTCCTTGGACTTGATCTCCTCGCCCCGGGAATCGGACAGCTTCTTGAAAAAAGAATATTGGCCGTCTGTTAAAAAGGTCAGCCGTTTCAGCGATGGTGGCGTCCATATCTGCAAGCTCCTTCAAATGAGAGTCGATGTCATTCTTGGAGGCAAATTTCCGCGAAAGTGCGGAGATGATCATCGTTTGGAAAATCTTGGCGTTGCCGGTCTTTTTCGAGATGGAACTCCCCACCGCGAAATATTTCGCGCCGAGCTCCAGGTGGGGGCCCCGGTCGAGCGCGAGGGGGACGAAATACAGCATCCCGAGCAGGGCGTTCAGCGTCAGGTGAACTGCGCGCCCGCCCAGCTCCAGGTCCAGGCCCGTGTTCGGATCCCATTCCTCGTCTAGGAGTGCGGGCTCGTTGAGGAGCTTGGCCGCGTCGATATGTTGCCCCAGGAAGACCGGAGTGACCGCGAAATGCAGACTTCCGGAGTTCACTTTTCCGCCGGGGCCGCCCTGGCTGTCCTCGCGCTCGCCGGGAGCGTCCTGAATGTTCGAGGGCTCGAAGGGAAACGACAGCTTAAGGACTTTCTCGTCGACGTCGGCCGTATATATTACCATGACCGAAACAGGCGCGAACCCGTTTAATTCTTTCGAGAATTTCGAGTATTTCACCGCCGCCGACGAGGCGTAATCGAGAAACCTGATTACATCGTTAACGTCGGCGGAGGATTGGAACTCGATAACGAGGATGGAGCCGTCGGGCATCTCCAGTACGAAGTCGGAACGCCTGACCGCCACGTTGGGCCTAATCAGTTCGATGTTGAGCTGCTTAGCGGCAACGGCTACGGAGTGGGGGAAGCCGAAAAGCTCCAACGCGGCGGCAATATGCTCGTTAAAAATGAATTTCTGCAAGGCGTCCTTGCTTTGCGAGGGCTCTTCGGCGCACGTTTCGCCGCCGGGCCCCGGGCAACCGCCGTCCGCAAGGCGAGCGGGGCCGTCGGCATCGGGGCCGCCCCCGGAATCGGCATTGCGAAATATCGTGGTCGTGGACATGGCCCTCACTTGAAGAATCGCCCCGCTGGTCGGCAAGCCCCGGCGCCCGGGTCCGGAAGCGTTTCCGGAGGCGGGGAGTACGGAATCCGACTTGCCCGACGCAGACATAATAAACTGTTTCTCCGGCGGGCGCAATACGCGGGCGGGCGCAGTACGCGCTGACGTTGCCGTGATTTGCCTCTGCCGCCCTGACCCCTCCCGTTTCCCTTCCCCCCTTCCACCCTCCCACGCGCCACTCCCGCCGCCGCGTTATGAGGCGCCCGACTCCGGGCGGGGGGCTGCGGAAGGAGGCCCCCGGGGCTTTCCCAGTCCAGCGGGGCGGGGGAGATGCGGGGCCGCAGGGAGCCGGCCAGGGAAGCGGGGACACCCTGCCCGGGTTAAACGACGGCGGCTCACGGGCAGAACCAGGGCCGCCCCCCTGCCGCCAGCCGGGGCCTTGACCGGATTCTGGCGGGCCTGAAGCCCGCAACCTTTCAAACTACGCCGGTTCCGAAACCGACGGGGCTGGCTTGGAAGGCGGCGGCAACGGCTTGAAGCCTTCCGCGCCGCTGTCCGGGCCAAATGCCGCGCGAATGCCGTCTCCCGCCCCTCGCTCAAAGCGCGGGGTAGAGGCGCGTCGCCCCATTCCGCCTTTTCCGTCCCCGTGGGA
>JAIRZX010000183.1 GCA_031267005.1 Deltaproteobacteria bacterium | reverse complement strand
CGCTTGACGAGGAACCTGCCTCCGTGCGCCCCGTTCGCCCTGTCGTTTTTGAGCATTCGGTCGGGAAGCCGTTCGGCAACGACGGCCTTTCCAGCAAAAGAGTTTAGCCCTTGCGACGTTCGCGCGTTTCGATTGTCGCCCATTCAGTGCATTCAGTGCGCTTCTCCCTACAGAGACTGCCTACAGAGACTGCCTACAGAGATTCCCTGCCGAGACTGACTGCGGGATACAGGGAGTGCCATTTTCGTTCAGCCGCCTTCCGGCCTGACGCAATACCCACCCCCAGCCGAAGCGAAAGCCGAAGGAACTCGCACGTATCTGGGCAGTTCAGATGAGCTTGCCTCGCGAAGGCCATTCCGATGAAAATGCCTCGCGAAGACTATTCCGGGGAACCCGCCACGCGGCGATCCTGGGAGCAAGGAGCGCCCCTCCCAGTCACTTACCCGCCGTACGCCTGAATGCGAAAGCCCGGACGGGAGACTCTCCCCGATCCGGGCTTTCCTTATTTTGAGACTTTGCTTCCGCCGCACGTCCGGCAACGCAGACGCTTCCGGTCAGACCACTGGAGCGGAAGCGCCGTTGGGAAAAGGCCGTCTGCATCGGGGTCAGAGTCAGCCCTCCCAGCCTCAGTCGCCGCCCTATTCCGGCCCGCCGCCCCCGTCGGAGTCGTCGTCGCCCCCTGGCCCGCCTCCGGCGTCCGGGCCGCCGTCCCCGGGGCCCTCGGCGTCCTTCGCACCAGGCTTCCCGAAGCGGTCGAGGCCCAGCCCGTTCACGTCGAGGTCGCCGGGTACGGGACCGTGTCCGGGACCGGACGTTCGGGCCGCAACGGCGGCCTTGGGGGAACCCTCGCTCGGCTCCTCTGCCGGGAGGAGGGCGACGTCCTTCACGACCTCGTCCAGCTCCAGCTTCATGAGGCGGACGCCCTGGGTCCTGCGGTGGATCACGTTCACCTCGGAAACGTTGAACATGATGAGCCTGCCGGTGTTCGTGATGAGCATCAGGCGGTCGCTGTCATTCACCTTGAAGACGGAGACCACCGACCGGCGGGCGGCGGTCTTGATGGTGGTCGTGCCCAGGCCGCCCCGGGCCTGGAGGTTGTACTCGGAGGCGGGGGTCCTCTTGCCGTAGCCGTCCTCGGTCACGGTCATGAGCGCCTCGCTCCTGTCGGCGGAGATGGCGTCCATGGCCACCAGCCGGTCGCCCTTGGCGAGCGCTATGCCCTTCACGCCCGCGGCGTGGCGGCCCATGGAGCGGATGTCGTCGGCCATAAAGCAGATGGCCTTCCCGCCGCAGGAGGAGAGGACCACCGCGCCCCCCTCCTCCGCGAGCGCGGCCGAGACCAGCTCGTCGTCCTCGCGGATGGTGATGGCCATGATGCCGCTCCTCCTGGGCCTCCCGAATTCCGAGAGCTCCATCCTCTTGACCACGCCGCGGCGGGTGGCCATCAAGACGGAGAGGCCGGGCGCAGCAAGGTCGTCCACCTTGAGCACGGCCGAGACCTTCTCGCCGGGCTTCAAGGGGATGACGTTCACGAGCGCCTTGCCCTTGGAGGTCCTGGGGGCTAGGGGGAGTTCGTGGACCTTCGACCAGTAGAGCCTGCCCCGGTTGGTCAAGAACAGGAGGTAGCTGTGGGTGGAGGCGGTGTAGACCCGCTCGATGAAGTCGTCCTCCTTGTTCTTGGCGGCGGTTATGCCCTTCCCGCCGCGGCCCTGGGCGCTGTAGGCGGAGGCGGGGGTCCTCTTTATGTAGCCGCCGTGGCTCACGGTGACGACCATGTCCTCGTCGGCTATGAAGTCCTCGGCGCTCCTCACGTCCGGGCCGTAGTCGGTTATGACGGTCCTCCTGGCGTCCTTGTACTCGGCCCTCAGGACCTCGAACTCCTCCTTCACGACCTGGTTCAAGAGCTCCTCGGAGCCAAGTATCGCCCGGAAGCGGTCGATGTCGGCGGAAACCTGGGCGTGCTCCTCGTCTATCTTCTGGCGCTCGAGCTGGGTGAGCCTCTGGAGCCGCATGTCGAGGATGGCCTGGGCCTGGATCTCGCTCAAGGCGAAGGCCGCCGACAGCCCGGCCTTGGCCTCGGGCGGCGACTTGCTTCCTCGGATCAGGGCGATTATCGCGTCGAGGTTGGAAAGAGCTACCCTCAAGCCCTCCAGGATGTGGAGCCTGGCCTCGGCCTTGGCCAGGTCGTAGCGGGTCCTGCGGACCACCACCTCCTTGCGGTGTTCCAGAAACTGGAACAGGGCCTCCTTGAGGTTCAAGAGCCTCGGTGTCTGGTTTACTATCGCCAGCATGTTGATGCCGAAGCTCACCTCCAGCTGGGAGGAGGCGTAGAGCTGGTTCAAGATCGACTCCGCCGCGTCGCGCTGGGAGGACTTTATCTCGAGGACCACCCTCAGGCCGTGCCGGTCGCTCTCGTCGCGGATCTCGCTTATGCCTTCGATCCTCTTCTCCCGCACCATCTCGTCGATCCGCTCGACGAGGCTGGCCTTGTTCACCTGGTAGGGAAGCTCGGTCACCACGATGGCCGTGGTCTTCCTGGTGTCCTTTAAGATCTCCACCTCGGCCTTGGCGCGGACCTTGATGATGCCCTTGCCGTTGGTGTAGGCCTCCCGGATACCCTCGGACCCCAGGATGAAGCCGGCGGTGGGGAAGTCAGGGCCCGGGATGTGCCTCATGAGCTCGGCCACGGTGATGCCCGGGTTGTCCACGAGCGCCACGAGGCCGCTCAGCACCTCCTGGAGGTTGTGGGGGGGGATGTTGGTGGCCATGCCCACGGCTATGCCCGAGGAGCCGTTAATGAGGAGCCCGGGCGCCCTCGTGGGCATCACCTGGGGCTCCTCCAGGGAGCCGTCGTAGTTGGGCGAGAAGTCAACGGTCCGCTTGTCCAGATCGGTCATGAACTCGGAGGCGAGCTTGGAGAGCCTCACCTCGGTGTAGCGCATGGCCGCCGGCTGGTCGCCGTCCACGGACCCGAAGTTTCCCTGGCCGTCCGCCAAGGGGTACCGCATGGAGAAGTGCTGGGCCAGCCGGACCAGGGCGTCGTAGACCGCCTGGTCTCCGTGCGGGTGGTACTTACCTATGACGTCGCCGACCACCCTGGCGGACTTCTTGTATGGCTTGTTCCAGTCGTTCCCGAGCTCCCTCATCGCGAAGAGCACCCGGCGGTGGACGGGCTTAAGCCCGTCCCTGGCGTCGGGTATGGCCCTGCCGATGATGACGCTCATGGCGTAGTCGAGATAGGAGCTCTTGATCTCGTCTTCGATGCTTACGAATTCGAATCGTTCAAAACCGAGCTTGTTGCTGTCCATTGGCCGTCCTGGCGGGAGAGGGCGGCCGCAGTGCCGCCCGGAAGGGTTAGACGCGATATGGGAACAAACGGCGAACAGGCTTTCCGTTTAATAACATTATAACACTTAAGCCCTGTCAGAGTCCAACATGTCATGGCCCTTGCCACGCGGGAGACGGCCGGCCGGACCGGGAAAACGGCAGGGGCACGGAAGGGCCCTGCGGAAATGTCCCGTCCGGGCTCTTGGCCACCGGACAACTGACGGGCTGAGGCTAGCCCTGTCTGTACAGGTCCAGATTACTCCACTTGTGCTTGTAGATATAAATTCTGATATTTATTATTATGGAATTTATAAGTATTTATTAAGCTGATAGGCTTTTTATATCTTTTTAATATGCTATAA
>JAIRZX010000177.1 GCA_031267005.1 Deltaproteobacteria bacterium | reverse complement strand
AGAGCATGAGCTGGGCGTCCGCCTCGTGCGTCAAGGTCATCCTGGCGCGGCCCAGGCGGGCAGCGTGCTTCTGGAGGAAGTCCCGCGCGAGGAGGAGCACGTCGTCCCCCCGCTCGCACAAGGGGGGGAGCACCAGCTCGAGCACGTTCAGGCGGTAAAACAGGTCCTCCCTGAAGCGGCGGGCCGCCACGGCCGCGCGGATGTCGGAGTTGGTGGCGGAGATTACGTGGAGATCCACGGGAATGGTCTTGTGGCCGCCCACGTGCATGACCTCGTGCTCCTCCAGGACCCTCAGGAGCTTGGCCTGGTTCTCCGGGGCCATGTCTCCCACCTCGTCCAGGAAAAGCGTCCCGCCGCTGGACTCCTCTATGAGCCCTTTTCGCTGGTTGACTCCCGTGGCCACGCCCTTTTCGATGCCGAACATCTCGCTCTCGAAGAGGGTGTCGGGGATGGCGGTGCAGTTGACCGCCACGAACTCCTTCTCCCGGCGGGGGGAGTTGAAGAAGATCATCTTGGCCATGACCTCCTTGCCGCTCCCGGTGGGGCCGAGGATCATGGTGTTTATGGGGCGCTGGGCCATGGAGAGGGCGGTCTTCACGACTTTCTCCACTACCGGGGACTTGCCCAGGAAGGGGCGGTTCCACGTCTCGGAAACCGTGCGCTGGAGGAAGTCGTTCCGCCTGGCAAGCATCTCGCGGGCCACCTCGAGCTCCCGCATGCGGCCCTTCAGCTCCTTCATCAGGTTGTCGCGCTCTATTGCCCTGGCCTCGAGCTTCACCAGCATCAGCCCGAAGCTTTCGGCCAGCCGGGAGAAACCCTCGCCGCCGGGGACGGCCCTCGTGAGCTCGAAGAGCTCGTCCGGGTCCGTCTTGCGGTCCCAGGCCAGATCGTCGCAGACCCTTATAAGGGCGTCCAGAAGTGTCTTCTCGCCGGGATCCATTTTCCCCTTTCCCGCAGGCCCCCGTTCTGGGCGCCGCGTTCGCATCGGTTCGGGAGGCGGCAACAACGACCTTTCCCTCCCGTCTTTCCGGATGGCACCCGTATATTATCACCGACACTCTGGAATTTGAAGGTAATGCTAAAGGCTGGCCGTTAAAGGCAAGCGGCAGGAGCCGCCACGCCCCCGGCTTGCCGCGGGGAGGGGAACGGGAGCGAGCGGCAAAGCCAAAGGCGAGGGCCCGAAGAAGCCAGGACAGGATGTCGGGGAAGGCCGTTCCGCGCCGGTGAAGACGGAACGGGAGGACGGAGGGGGATCCGGGTCCGCAGGGCAGCCCGAGGCAGGGGGGGCGCCTGGCCGCGGAAGCGGTCGAGCGGGCTTGGGCTGAGGCTCGGGGTCAGGATCAGGATCAGGATCAGGATCTGGACCTGGACCTGGACCTGGTCCTGGACCTGGACCTGGGTCGGGCACGGGACCGGGCCCGGGCCCGTTGGCGGGGTCGGGGTCTGGGTCGAGCGGGCCAGGCGGGCTCGCCCCAGGAATAGAGCGCCAAGGCTGGAGCATGCCTCCGATCCAATACGGCGAACCCGCAGTTCCATTCTCTCGGAGGTCTCCCGCGCCAAGCCAATACGATATCCGAGGGCGGGCGGAACATTTAAAAGGAACGGCAAAGCCTAAGGATGGGAATGCAGATGGGTTTGAGTAGAGGGAACTGAAGAGGCAGGGACGGGCGACCGGGCCAAAGCTCTGTCTTGAGCCGAGAGCCTTGAGGCGAGAGTCTTGAGCCATGAGCCATGAGGCTAATGGCTGAAGGGATGGGACTTGGTGCTTGAAGCTTGATGGGCAGTCCAGAGCCTTTAAACGTTGGCGTCCGTTCTGCCCAGGCATCCGTTAAGCCGCGACCAGAAGGGATGTCGAACGAATCGGTTTCGTTGGGGGAAATGGCAGAAAATTTTAAAACGAAATACACTTAATCTGTGACAATCTGTTACATTGCATTCAAGATTTAGCAGCAGCCGGGGGATTGTTTTAGGCTATAATGACCCCGTAAGGGAAAGAAACCTCAGGGGAGCGGGACGGGCATCGGCTTGGCCCGTAGGCTTTTCCGGGCGGCACAAGCCGTTGGCTCGAACCGGAAACGTCCGGTATGGCCCTAAACTGCCGGAACTCGGCCGGGTAACGTTACGGAGGAAAACCATGTGGGCGTTCTTTGCGGTGCTGGCGGCCGTGTTCGCGTCGCTTACCGCGATCTTTTCAAAGATCGGCCTGACGGACATGGACTCGAACCTGGCGACGGCCATACGGGTAAGCTTTATTCTCTTTCTGAGCTGGGGTATCGTCCTGTTCACCGGAGCCGCGAATGGAGTCAAGGCGGCGTCGGCCAACTCGCTTCTGTTTCTGTTTCTGTCGGCGATAACTACCTGTCTGTCCTGGCTGTTTTACTTCAAAGCCCTGCAACTGGGGGACGTGTCCAAGGTCGCGCCCGTGGACAAGCTGAGCGTCCCGGTAACGATACTCCTGTCATTTTTGGTTTTGGGCGAGCCTTGCACCTTCAAGACGGCAACTGGAGGGATTCTGGTAACTTTAGGCTCGGCGGTCATTATCTTGTGACAACTGCGGTATCCGCCAATCCTCCCGGAACGCGCAACCGCCCGGCGGACAGCAGTTTCAGAGCCGCTAGAACAACGCTAACGCGATCGGAAACGCGCGGAACGGCCGAGAACGGCATGGAAGGGCTCGGAAGGGCAAGGGATGGCGCTGAAGGAAATTGAAGCGCATGGAAAGGCAAGGCAAAGCACGGCGCGGCACGGCGCGGAAGGACACGGAAGCGCATGGAAAGGCGCGGCAAGGCATGGCAGAACATGGAAAGGCGCGGCAAGGGTATGGAAGAACATAGAAGGCTTGAGACGCGTCGGCCCGTACGCTCCATTCGGCCGGCCCGCTGCTCAGTTCGGACAAAAATGCTTCAGAGCCTCCGATGACGCGGATACTCATCATTGACGACGACGCCGAACTCTTTGCGCTCGTGGAAAGGTACCTGCGCGAGGAGGGATTCCTCTGCGCCCACGCCGACACTCCGGAACGGGGCTTGCGCGAGTCGGCCTCCGGAGGTTTCGGAGCGGTCGTGCTGGACGTCATGCTCCCCGGCATGAACGGCTTCGAAGTGCTCCGAAGGCTGCGGTCCGAGGGAGCCACGGCAAGGCTCCCCGTGCTCATGCTGTCCGCGAGGGGAGAGGAGATAGACAGGGTGGTGGGACTGGAGGCGGGCGCCGACGACTACCTTCCGAAGCCCTTCAGCCCGAGGGAGCTGGCGGCCAGGCTCAGGGCCCTCGTCAGGCGCTCGTCGCTTGGCGGCCAGGAACCCGCGCGCGCGGCCGTACTGCGGGTGGGCGACTTAAGCATAAACCGCAAAGCCCTTTGCGCGGTGATAGGCGCCAAGACCCAGGAACTTACCGTGCCGGAGATGCGCCTGTTGAGTCACCTGGCAGAAAAGGCGGGCGAGGTCGTAGGCCGCGAGTTCCTGTACAAATCCCTTTTCGGCCACCAGGCCTATCCGATGGACCGCAGCCTGGACATGCTGGTCAGCCGCCTCCGCAGGAAACTGGGCCCCCGCAAGGACGGGGGCGAGCGAATCAAAGCGGTGAGGGGAGAAGGGTACGTTTATCTCATGGCGGGGGAAGAGAAATGAAAGCCTGCCCGGCCGCCGGGATTAAAACCCGGATGAAAGCCAGGTTGAACGCGGCACCGCTCTTTTGGAAGGCTTTCGCCCTGCTCTCCGGCCTTCTGGCTTTCGTGGTGGGGGCAGTGGAGCTAATCGGGGAACCGCTGGCCGTCATGGCTCTGGGCGGGCGCGCGGGAGGCTTCTGGTTCTGGGAGGAGGCGGCGCTGTGGGTCTTTTGGATCGTTTTCCCCTCGCTTGCCTGCGGCTGGTTCCTTTCCCGGCTCCTCACGGGAAAACTCGACAGGATTGCCAAGGCCTCCCGGGCCATAGCCAGGGGGAACCTGGATATCCGCCTCCCCGTAGCCGGAAACGGGAATGACGCCTTCGACGTGCTGGCGCGGAGCTTCAACGTCATGGCTGAAACTATAAAGTCCCAGCGCCAGAACGAACGCAGGCTCCTGGCGGACATCTCCCACGAGCTCCGCTCCCCGCTGACGAGGATTTCGGTAGCCGCGGAAATAATCGGACGCTCCCGCCGCGGCGGGGAAAAGGCCGAAGAAGACGAGACGGTTTTCATGGCCAGGCGGCTGTCTAAAGAGGTCGCGAGAATGGAGAAGATGATCGCGCTTCTCCTGGAGACGTCGAGGGACAGGGCGCTCGCGCCCGGAGGGAACGGCCCGGTCGACATCGGGAAGACTGCCGAAGATCTCGCCGAAGACTTCTCGTTCCAGGGCGAAAACTCCGGCAGGTGGGTCAGCGTCGACAAGCTCGGGGATCTCGCTGTCTACGGGAACGGCCCGAGGCTGGAACGCATGCTCGGCAACATAATCGCCAACGGCATGTTCTACGGGCCCGAGGGCGGCGAAGTGAAGGTCGCCTGCCGGCTGATGGGCGGGACCGTGCATGTGAGCGTAAGGGACTTCGGCCCAGGAGTTCCGGAAGGGGAACTTGAGGACATCTTCCATGCCTTCTACAGGGTGGACGGGTCCCGCGCGCGAGCCAGCGGCGGTGTCGGCCTCGGCCTCGCCCTCGCAAGGGAAACGGCTGTCCAGCACGGCGGGAACGTCGTTGCGGAAAACGCGCTCCCTGGCCTTAAAGTTACGGTTACCCTTCCAGCGTACTCCGAGAGCCGAGATGCCTGAAAGCTTGCAGGGCATTTGGAAACATGCGGGACGCATGAAACATCACGGGGAGCCTTAAACCTGAGGGGCACCTTAAAACTTACGGGATAACTGGAAGCTTTCAGGATGAGCGAAATCTTAAGCCCGACTTCCCGCGCAACCGGCTCCCCCTCGTTGCGCCGCGCGCTCCTCTGGTTTGCGGCGGCATTCCTCTCCGTAGCCGCCGAAAGCGTTACTGCATTGGACCGGCTTGCGCAGGCTCCCTTCTTCCGGGACGGCGCATGGCTCATATCCAGGAAATTCCATGAAAGCCACAAGCTTCTGGCGTATACCGCTCCTAAAATCATTATCGTATCCGCGGGTTTGGCGCTCCTCGCCGTCTTTATCCTGGCGAGCATCCGCTGCCCTTTAAAGGCGCGGCTAAAAAAATGGAAAGGCCCGGCTCTCGCGGCCGTATTGAGCTTGGCGCTGGTTCCCCTGGCCGTAGCGGCCCTGAAGTCGTCGACCGGAGTTTACGGGCCGTTCGATCTCGCCGTCTACGGAGGCTCCCGGCCGCACGTGGGGTATTTCGGAGCCCTGTTGGGTTCGGGCGCCACCTCCGGGGGGGGCAGCTTTCCGGCGGGGCATGCCAGCGGCGGCTTCGCGCTCTCGTCGCTCGGCGCGCTGCCGACGCGCAGAAATCTTCAAAGGGCGCTGTTCTGGCTGGGCATTCTTGCTGGATGGGCAATGGGGATTTACCAAATGGCCAGGGGTGAGCACTTCTTGACGCATACCTTGACGACCATGTTCCTTGCCCTGGGCATCATAAATTTTCTCCAAAGATTAATCCTCAAACCCATGACGCCATAAATTTAATTTGAGAGCGTCGAAACTGTTACTTCAGCGTTACATTTCGTTACTCGCTAAAATTCTTCAGTTACTGAAAATATCTTATCCTCCCGGCAAAGTCTAGGCTTCGATGAAGCTTATATAATTCGCCGGAGAGGTTATGCCGGGTTTTTTCATAACGATAGCGGCCGATTACAGGATACGTTTCCTCTCGCGGCTAGCCGTAGTTTTCCTTGCCGCGAACGCAGTATTGAGGCTGGCTCTCTCCGCGGCGTTCCAGGCGGATCTGCCGCCTTCGGCAAGCATGGCCGCCGGGTTCGCGAAAGGAGCCGCAAACGACTTGGCCGCGCTTTCTTTCGCGTTTTTGGTGCCCTGCGCCCTCATGCTCCTGCCTACGGCGAAGTTTATCCGTTCAAAGATAGGCGTCGTCTACGCGGCCGCAACAGCATTCGCCTTCTCGGCTTTCGCTGTATTCACCTCGTTTGCCGAGTATTTTTTTTGGGAGGAGTTCGGCTGCCGATTCAACTTCATCGCGGTGGACTATCTCGTCTATACGACCGAACTCATGGACAACGCGATCGAATCGTACCCCCTGGGATCGGTGCTCGCAGGGGTAGCCGCGTTCTCCTTGGGCGCGACCGAGTTCGTCAGGACGGGGATCAGGGGGAAACGCGCCGCGCCGGAAGGCGGAAATTCGATCAGCTGCGAAGCCCGCCTGGGCGTGAGGCTCGGAGCGCTCGGGGCTTTGTGCCTGGCGGCGACCGTTACGTTCTTTTGGTTCTCGCCGTTCGGAAACGAGCGCGACAGGCAATGGAACGAGTTCGCGAAAAACGGACTCTACGAACTGTTCTCGGCGTATCTGGGAAACCAGCTCGACTACCGGGCCTTCTACATGACGATTGACAGCGGCGAAGCCTTCAAAGTCGCGCTTTCCGAAATTTCCGGCGCTTCCGCCTCAGGCGGCCTGGATACGGGACGCCCGCCTCTCCGCGGCCCGGCAGATTCAGGCGCGGGATTCCCCGTCCCCCGCCCCAACGTCGTGATAGTGCTCATGGAGAGCATGGGAAGCTCCTGGCTGGGAGAACTGACTCCCAGTCTCAACGCCCTCGCGTCCCAAGGGATTTCCTTCGGGCGGATGATGTCCACCGGTACGCGGACGGTCAGGGGGATCGAGGCGGTAATGCTGAGCGTGCCGCCCACGCCGGGAAACTCAATCGTGCGCAGGGCTGACAACGGCGGGCTCTTCACCCTGGGGACGCCATTCAGGATTAGGGGCTATTCGCTTGACTTCGTATACGGGGGCGTAGGTTTCTTTGACAACATGAACGCCTTTTTCGAAGGAAACGGGTACCGGATTACCGACAAGCTCGATTTCTCCAAGGGCAACAGGACTTTCGCGAACGCCTGGGGCCAATGCGACGAGGATATGTATTCCGAAAGCTTGAGGCTCGCCGACCTCAGCCGCGAGAACGGCGTTCCGTTCCACCAAGTGCTTCTCACGACCTCCAACCACCGCCCTTTCACGTTCCCCGAAGGCAAAATTGGCATGGAACAGGGATCCCGCGAAGCGGCAGTGCGCTACTCTGATTTCGCGATTGGTGAATATATACAAAAAGCCAGCCTGAAGCCCTGGTTCGACGACACAGTATTCGTATTCGTGGGCGACCACCCGTCATCCATAGCCGGCAAGACCGAAGTGCCGCCTGACGCTTACGGAATCGTCTCGGTAATCTACGGCCCCAAATTCTTCGCCCCAAAAAAAGTCGATACGCTTTCAAGCCAGATAGACATTGGCCCTACGCTTTTGGCGGCCATCGGCTGGGGTTACCGTTCGTGGTTTTTCGGCGCCGACGCCCGCAGCCTCCCGCGGAAAAGTGGACGCGCCTGGATATCCACGTACCAGCTGCTCGGATTCAGGACATTGGACCGCCTTGCCGTGCTTAAGCCTGACGGGAGCGCGGAAGTGACGAGGCTTGGCGAGGCCGGTGAAACTGACGGAGGAGACGGCCAAGAACTCTTTAAAGACGACGACGTCGTCAT
>JAIRZX010000136.1 GCA_031267005.1 Deltaproteobacteria bacterium | reverse complement strand
CGTGGCCGATCGGACGGAATATGTATTTTGTCCGATCGGGGCCCCCGGGCCCCCCGCCCGGGGCGCCCCGCCGCTCGGGGCCGACACCCCGACTGACTGACTGACTGACTGACTGACTGATTGATTGACGGGCAGGCGGGCGGAGGGGCGGGCCCCGGGGCGCCGCCCGGGAGAGGGGGGGCTTCCGCGAGCCCGCGCGCCCCCCCCCCGCAGCCCGCCCCGTCCCGCGCCCGGAGCCGGCGGGGCGCCCCGGGGGGACGGGCGGGGCCGGAAGCCCCGGAAAGCGGCGCTGGAGCGTACGCCGCAGGGCTTCGGCGGACCCCTATCCCGACCGAGCCGTGCCCCCCAGCCCCCCCGGCCCCCCCGGCCCGGCCGGGCAAGGGCGCCGGGCCCGGAAGGAGGCCGTCCGACCCGGAAGGAGGCCGCCCGGTGGGCGGAAGCTGCGGCCCGGGGCTAAGTCCGGGCGAGCGGAGCCCGCGCGTCCTCGTCGGCCCCTCTGCGGACGGCGGGGGGCCATTCGGGCCGACAAAGGCGGCGACGCTTCCGGTGCCACGGCGGGCAATCCCGAGTCCGGGGCCTGGAACGGCGGGCGGGGCCCCGGGTCAGGGGTTTTCGATTTACTGTTATGGCGGGCGCG
Source organism: Deltaproteobacteria bacterium (assembly GCA_031267005.1). Classification (GTDB taxonomy): domain Bacteria; phylum Desulfobacterota; class Desulfarculia; order Adiutricales; family Adiutricaceae; genus JAIRZX01. Next base: position 15,625 of record JAIRZX010000136.1, on the reverse strand, counting down.
AGCCCGTTGCGGGAGACGGGGAGGCTTCGGTTTCTGCGTAAGCCACGCCGAAGGAGGCGGACTCCCCGAAGGCGAAGCCGCCGGGGACGGGGCCTGGGACGGGGAACGGGACCGGCTTCCCGCTCGGGGTTAACGGCTTTGCGTGAGCCCGCCGCACGCTGGAAAGCCGGGCAAGGGGCGAGAACGGCCGACCGTCGTCCGCCCGGACGGCGGGTTTTCACGGTTTCGGCTTGAATGACTCCTTGTCGACACTGACTAAGCCAGAACCTGTCAGCTTGTACTCGCGCACTTCGGCGTAGCGGCAGTTTTGCATGCCCTTTTCCATGTAGTATATCACGGCGAAGAGCCTGGTCGGCGAGAGGATTATCCGCTTAATTCTGGAGGAGGAGACCGTCCCGCCGTTTCCGATCCTGTTGAAGATGGGTTCGGAGATAATCAGCGGGCAGGCCAAGCCATGTGGCGTAGGAACGGGCGTCTTCGCGAACACGTTCAAGGAGGCGCAATCGATCGTTTTGCTGTCGTCCGACCGGGAGGAGCGCATGCCCGAATTGAATACGGCGGCGACGGTTAAGGAAGCGGCGAAGTACTGAACCTCGCCCTCGACTTTAAACGAGGCGTTCAAATTATCCGGGTATCGGATGGGCAAAAATTCGCGCTCCGGCTGTTCGCGCGAAGTTCCCGTCACGAGGTGAATAATTTGAAGTATCGAGATCTCGGCAGGCGACAGCTCCGGAAACACACAGCTACCCATGTAGTTTGTTGCAATTATGATATTGTTATCGCTGAAGTTTTTCAAAATATCGTGTGACGTATTATTCTCCTAGAATTGGTTGGTGGCCAGCTCAGAAAAAGCAATGGTCTTCAAGCACGATCCCGGCAGTTTCAAACGTCCCCGCCGTCCTTGCGCGTTGCAGCCGATTTGCAATAAAAGTCGAGGCTTTAATGGCGTACTTATGTCCGAATCCCTCCCGTTCCTGAAAATTTGAACTCCGGCAAGCCGGGTAGCGTTTCCCGACTCACGTGACCGGAAAAAGCAGCCTGGATTTAAATCAATCGAGAGGAATGGCCATGCGCTACATGGTCCTTCGTCCGCAATGGACTTTCGACCGTCCGAGCCGACGCCCGGGATTCCGAGAACTGGCCTTGCTAGTCAGACGCAGAATGAACGAACGCTCTGGAACGGCACGACCGGGCCTGGAGTTGCGCGGGGATTTTAAAAAAGTACCGCAGTGACGACGTGCCCTCCCAAAGCGGGATCGCTGTGCAGAAGAACGGGTTCCCGGAGGCTTCCTCGTTCGTCCGCTCCCAGTGTTTCCGGCTCGGGTGCTGGCAAGGGCTCCTGTTTCGGAGGAGCGCCCAGCCCCAAACCTGTCTAGGGGCTATAGCCGGAACCGTCTTCGGAGGCTTGCCATCCCCTCCCCTGCCAGTGCGCTTCCGCAACATGCCCGTGTCACCTCACGGGCCGCGCTACCTGGCTCCTTGCCCGACCGAGGGAGTACTCCTGCCGCCACGCTCACGCTACGCACTGGCACCCGGCGCGGCGGCGCCAGCGAAACGGGCATGAGCGGATATCGTTAGCGATGGCACTGCCAATGTCGTTCGCAGGGGACAGTAACAGTAAGGGCCGCCCGGGAAGGCTAAATCGACGAGCGTCCTGCCGTTCCTTGATATGCAGGTGAATATGGTATTGAACGTGATTGACGCTCCTACAGTGTTGATGGGTGGATTTAACGTATAGGGCGGTCTGAAAAATGGATCGTCTTGCCGTTGGACTGGCCAGGAATATTGATCTTTCCGGAAGAAATCGCGTATCCCAAGCTCGAATCGCCTGTTCCGTTCAAAGTGCCGCAATCCGTGATTACCGGATCGTAAATGTTTAACGATACCTTCTGCGCGTGGATTTCGTCGTGGGCGAGTCCGGTAGGATTCAAGACGCTACCGACTCCTCGGATGAAATTCACCATCTCGACGCCGTTTTCATCCACTAAAATTTCCACGGCGCACGCATGAGCGTTGTGATTGATACCGCTCGTCAAAAGAATGGCATCTTTGTCATCGGAAATTGATAGCGTTTCGCCGGAAGCTACTATATCAAAAATGTGGTTTACGGTTGTCTTATAATAGGAGTATTGAAATTCATTATTCAGATTATGGTTTCCTGTAATTATAAAGATAACGCCAGTGGGAGATATAGCAAAATTTTGAATGTCATGATTCTGGTTCGGTAATTTGTCTGCGGTATAGATTTTTATTGGTGACAGCAACCGCTTTCCATCAACTTCAATTAGCGTGAGGCTGGACGAATCCCCGTTAATGATGCCTAACTTCTGAGGACCACCGAGCGAACAAGTAAAAATGTTAGGGGTTTCCTCGTCATAATATAATTGAGCTTTTTGGACGTTTGGATCAACTATAGCTGGCCAACAAATTCGATCTAATAGTATCTTCCGATTTTTAAAAACCATTCGGCAATATAGGAGTCGGCTTTGAATATATTGGTTTGTTTTGGAATTCAAATAATTTACAACGCAATAACAATGATGGCCATGGTCTTCTAATATTATTTTACAATCCGGTGTATATGCTTCTTCGTCTAAGATAATGTCTCGCAATAACGGGGAATGTTGAATGTTTAATTTCTCATAACCATCCAAATGATTCAAAATTAAATCCCCCCTAGATTAATAGTTTTTAAATATATGATTTATAACGTAATGCAAAGTTATTTTCATGGATTTAAATATACTGATAGAAAAATTAGAACTGGAAACGTAAACCGGTAATAAATTGATGTGATTTTCTCAAGTTTATTTCTATGCCTGGTAACTGCACAGTATATCTAGTTCTTGGATTAGCTGCAGGCGGGGCTGTATAAACCTTTATACCGTCATGCGTTTTGTATTCATAACCGCTGTCAACATAACGGTATGCGACATCTAATAATGTATTGTCCGTCACCCTGTATGATATTCCTGCGGTAAGGTTCCAGGCGAAAGTGGTTCTTCTGTCTTCTTCTTCTTGTAAACTAAACTCAAAATTCAATGAATCGCCATGATTTTCCGATGGCCTTACAGTATACAAAGCTGTTGTCGCCGCAGACGTTGTCTTGGTGAACGAAACGCCTGCTCCGGCTCCGATAAATGGAGTAATTCTCGTTTTATTATGAAAGTCCCAATAAATATTGAAAAATACAGAATGTTGCCTAGAATATAAGGAAGTTATATCCTGTTCAGAATTTTCCAGGTTCCCAACCAATACGCAATTAGCTCCAAATCTATTACTGTTCACGCAATCTTGAAATTTTGAAGCTTCATAGACCGAGCCATAGGTTGAAGCTCCAGGCCCTTTAGTTCTCGTATAGGAACGGACATCAGCTTCAACTTCTAGACGTATCGGCCAACCGTTAATTGCAACAAAGTCGACCCCTAACGCAATGGCGCCTGAAAGGACGTATTCACGTCTTGAAACTCCAGGAAAAGTATCAATTTTTCCAGCATCTTCTGGCGCAATATAAGGTCCTCCGGGAATATTGTTGTAGCTTCCGGGGCCGAGATTAACGTCTCGCGGTCCGTAATTTACAGAATTCCTAGAAAACACCAGCCTTGGAGATACGTAAAACTTTGATTTTCCAGGCTCGCTGCCAGCGGAAGCTGCGTTCACGCCGACGGCCAATAAAGCCCTGCCGTTTCCGGGCGTCAATCCCGCGTCGGCTTCCGAACCGCCAGAGGCGGAACTGGAATTATTGGCGAAAGAATAATCCAATGTCAGATACCAAGTCCTGCCTGGAGATGGATACCGTAGCCCTTCAGCGTATCTGAGCATATTTGGGATTGCGACGTCGTATTTCTGTCTCGGCCTGTTGTTCCAAAGGTCGTCCACGCCTATCGTTAAAGCTCCGCCCCATTCGGTCTGATAACGAACGCCGGCTCCAGTAACGTGCAATGCCCTTCGCGTAAATACCTGACTGTTCTGTGTTGCGATCGTCTCCTCAAGCATTCTACCGGTGTAATGGTGTTCGGCGAAAATTGAAAGCGCGTCGCCCAACGGCCTGTAAGTTAAACGCGCATGGCCCTCCCATTTAGGCTGTAAAAGGAGAGGGTTCCCTTCAATCATCCTGTTAAGGTTCGGCTGGGCAAGGGATTTCTTGAGAAGTCTTGTTTCCTGCCAGGTGCCTGACGCCTGGAAATCAAACTTGTCATGAAACAATCCAATATCAAGCTCAAGTCCCCTTGCTTTGGCATGCCCACCGTTAATATATTGCATGCGACCATTAGTCGGTTTGTAAACCAGTGAAATCAGATTTTCTGTAGTTCTTGCAAAATACGTGGCTATTATATTAGCGCGTGTTCCAAGTACGGCTCCACGCCATTCTATCGCGAAATCCCATTGGTTTCCTGTTTCTGGAATAAGCAGGCGGTAATTCCTGTCATAGGAAAAAGAAATTGTCGCTCCGTCGCCGTAATATTCGTAAAACGTCGGATGTCTGACAAATGTTCCGCCTGAAGCGCGGACAACCAAACTTTCGTTTATTTGTTTTTTTACTGCGACACCCCAAGTTATAAATGAGGTATCATTAGTCGGCGAAAGGGTTTTGATTGCCTCGTTCGACAGAGCAGCTTCGTAGTATTGGCTTAACTTTGAAATATCCTTTTTCTTGTCGAATCTAACAATAAGAGTCAGCCAAAGATCCGACTCGTTTAGCAGAATAGTATCTGAAAGCTGGGCGTGGAAATTTTCCCTTTCATACGTTACAGGATCTTTTCCATTTACGTTGTAACCGCCTGACATAAATGCAGAAGCGAACTCCATTGATTTTGGATTCCCATCCATAGTCAACTTCTCTTTTGAATAATCAAACCTAAATTCAAGAAGATGTTTTTCTCTAAAATTATACGCCCCGTCCAAAGCAATGCCATATCGTTCGGTTTTGTAATAATTCCAGCATAAACCAACCTGCCGATGAAAACCAACACAGAGCCCGTCCTTCTCAAGCATTTCATATGCTTTTTTCTGGGTCATGTATGTGGCTTCGATCCCGAAGTCCAAATTTCCGAACGTTTGCCTTCTACCTAAAACGAATTCTTTTTGAGTGCTTTTTTGATATCTATGAAGCGTTAGGTCATTAATTCCAGGAAAGTCTTGCGGACTGTCACCGTTTATAAGTAAACCAGCATTAGGAATATAGTTAGTGTCGTTCGGCAAAAATCTTTTCGTCTCTTTCCATGATCCTTTGAAATGCCAGTTTTCATCCTGCCATTTTACTAATAAATCAGAATTTGTATAGGAATTACTTAAGCGCTCTCGCGTACATGGTATAGACCGTCCGCAATACGGATCACGTAGATCGTCCTTAACCAAAAATGGATATTTGAAATCCCCGTCGCTCTGGTCGCGATGGGCCCCAACCAGCAACGATCCGCCGAAAAGCGGGGAGGTGATTGTAGCGTCGGCGTTGCGCCCGTTAAAACTTTTCACGCCTGCCGAAACGCTAACCCCCAGCCCAGTCGGTTTTTTTGTGACGATATTTATTACGCCGCCTATAGGGGCCCCAGCGAACCTTGCCGGCGCGTACCCCCTGTACACTTCGATACGGGCGACGTTATTCATCGGGATTAACGAGAGATCTACCGCCCCCTCGCCGCCAATATTCTGAAGGACGCCGTCCACGTATACGTTTACCTGAGCGGCCGTGCTGCCTCTCATGGTAACTGTAGTATAATGGCCTTCTCCTCCTCGGCTCTCAACATGAAGACCGGGAACGGCTTTGAGGTATTCCGGTAGCTTTTTCTGTTCGCCTTTGAAGTCATCAGGCGTAATAACGCTAACGGAGCCAGGCGAAAGTATATCTTCCCATTCAGGTCGCTCGGTCTCTACAGTAACCGTAGATAAAGGACTTTCTTGCGCCTGGGGTTCCTGGCATTGCGCTTCTTGAATTATACATGTTGAAACGAAAAAGCCAATAATCCAGGAAATGCAATAAAAATATTGCTTATTTTGGTTATTCCTAATAACTTCGGCCATCTTGAAAACCAGCCAATTATTTTAATGGTATCACAGTTTCAAACTAACTATTGTGCCGTCAATTATCACCAAAATATAACAATGCAATCCAAATACATAATATTCTTTTGGTGGTCACGATGGCAAGACAAATTATTCCTAGTTACCCATTATAAAATCAAAAATCACCATGCGATACCATTAACTAATTAAGTCTTTTTATCAGCAATAGATATCAATGTGTTTATTTATAAAAGTTAAATATTATTTGATTTTCAAGAGACAAGTAGACTAACAGGCACTTCTATAGATATTTCCGATAAAACAATTTAGTTAATACGATATGCCTGTTTGGTATCCCTCCACGGGAGGGAGGCTCACCAGTTACGGCGCTTCCTGTTCTTCCAGAATCTGCTTTGCCATAGATTCCGTAGATGAAAGAATGCTCCTTGTTCTCTATATTTAGAAATGGCCATCTAGGGCTTTGGCTGTTCAGAGGCAGTTGCCCGTCCCCGGGGAGAGAACGGCCATGTGTCGGGCTGGAGTCGAATTTCTGGCAGACGGGAAGGGGGGGCGGAGCTGGAAGGAGGCGGGGGGCAGTATTCCTCCCTGTAAACGGATATCCTACTGGGTTTCCGCTCAGGGACTTAGCCTGATGGGCTAAACAGCCACCTGACCTAAACTGTGAACGCAATAATTAGCTCACATGGCGGTTGCTGTCTGAGAACTGGACGCCCCCCGCCGCCTCTCCAATTTTCCCGTCTTTAAGTACTACCGGACTCTACCCTTTCAGCACCTCAGATCTCCTCCTCCAGCCTCCGTGAGACTGTCGACAGTACGACAGTACAGCCTAACAATTTAGATAGTATCCGTTCACGGGTGGGGGCTCCTTACCTCCTCTGGCAAGGCCCCATGATAGTCAATTCTAATTTTTAAGAACCGCCATTCATCTGCCACATTCAGCACGGACATGGTTGATCCTTGCTGTATGTTTCTCAACGACCCTATGACAGAGCAAATCCTGACATAACAGGTGGCGACGGAGCCAGCGAGCCCCCCCCACACCGATTCCGATTAAGGGCTTGAAGGCACGCCCGTCCGTAGGCCGTAACAAGGCGGCTATCTTAACGCTTATACTGGCGTCAGTATTTTCGGCTCAGTCTGTACCGCCGTTGTTCAAAGGGCAAGACTATCCTTTTAACGTCCGGGAGGTCTTTTCCCGGGCGCCTTTGGATTGCCAAGGCCGGCTGGGGAGGACTCGGTATCCTCCTCCCATGAATGCTCGCCTTGGCACCAAGATAGCCTCTGAGGGCCTTCTTTGCTTTGGAGGGACATGACCCTGAGGGCTCTGGCTCAGTGCTTCGTGAGAAGCTTTAGTTATAATACCATCTGAATCTTATATAATTATAATATATAGAATTGGCTGACAAATTTTATACACATTTAATCCACGGAACTCTCGCTCCAAGAATTTATGATAACTCAAAATTCTGCTTGGACTGAGATTTTCGCCGATCAGGACACAATAAAAACCTAGAGGTTTCTATTGGCGCATAAATTTGCTTTGGCTTTCTTCCCAATTCATGTTATTCGAAAATATCAAACAGGAATGACGATAACCACACTTGGAGACCATCGACAGTGATTTTTGGCGACAAAACGCTATTCTTTGCCGCCACGAGACGGTCTAGGGACTATCGAGAATACTCCTGTGTCAAGTATAGACTTAATTTTCATTGATACCATGGGTAACATCGTCCGTCAGGCGCGAGACGCGGGAAAATCGGGCGGCGGGATTTTTAACCCGCCGCCCGAGATGTCCCGCCGCCTATTTGGCGAAGTAGGAGCGGAAAGCCTCCAGCTTCGCCCGCCTGTTCTTCCCCTCGGCCCCGGGCACGGTGGGCAACGCGCTGTCGCTGACGTACACCGTAACGATCGGGGAACCGCCGGTCGGGACGTACCCCCCGGTGGTCACGATGGCCGCCGAGTTGTTCGCGAACCCCTGGCCCGTGAGGCCGCCGTTCAGGTTGTCAGCGGAGATTACCTGCCTCGAGCCGTACTGCCCCGGCAGGAAGAATTCCACCGTGTCGTTGCCCTGGGAGGCGGTTGTGCCGTTGGTGCTCGTGAAGAAGACCACCCATATGGTCGAGTTCGCGCCCATCACGTAGCCCACCCGTATGAAGTACGCGTAGCCCCTCGTCCCCCGCGTGACCTCGGTCGCGGCGGGCGAGTCCTCGTTGATGGGGGCGGCGGCGCTCTGCGACTTGAGCAACAGGTTCGCGAAGTTGGTCCTGTAGAGGATGTACTGCATCGCGTAGCTCGTGTTGTAGTTGCCGGTCACGATGTGGACGTCCCCCGTCGCGGAGATGGCCATGTCCTGGTAGTCGTACTGCTCGTCCTCGAAGGTGCCGCCGATGTAGGAGTCCACCACGGCGCCGAAGCCGCCGGGGGTGGGGGCGGCCACCGGGACCAAGCTTATGCTGGAGAGCGCCCCGTTGCAGGTGCCCGCCCCCTGCGGCCCGCCCAGGCAGACCACGCCGAAGTACAGCGTGCCGTTGTTCACGTAGGGGACCATCTTCTGCGCGTTCGGCTTCAGCGCGGCCGGGTTGCCGACCGGGCTGAAGGTCGTGCCGCTCAAGCTGTACTCCCGCAACTCGCTCCCGATGTAGCCGCTCTGGCCGGCGTTAATGTAGTACGCCAGGGCGAAGATCCTGGTGCCCGAAACGGTCACCTGCTGGACGCGGGAGTAGTAGGTCGTTCCGCTGTCGACCTTGTTGGGCACGAGCACGCTGCTCTCCAGCCTGTAGCGCTCGATGAGGGGGTCCGAGCGGTTGCTCATCGAGTACAGGTCCAGGGTGGCGCCGCTCGACCCGGCGGACTGGTCGCCCCAGTCGGAGATCAGCAGGTAGTTGGTGTCGGCGTTCTTGTCGTCGGTGAAAGTGATGTTGGCGACGGAGGTGGGGTTGTAGGGCGGGGACAGCGTGATGGGGCCGTACGTCGAGGCGAAGCCGGTGCCGGTGGGGTCGTAGTACCAGGCGGTGGACGACCCGGTGCTCGAGTCCATCTCGTAGTCCGTCAACATGGCCCGGAGCTGGGGGACGGGCATGTCGGCGTTTTCGAAGTCGAAGATGTAGGGCATGTTGCCCTGCTCCTTGATTGGCATGTCGTTCTGCTTCAGCTGCTCGCCCAGCGGGCACTCCCACAACGACGAATCGGTGTTGTAGTCGAGCTTGCTCAAGGTCGGGACCGGGATCCGGTAGGTCCCGAGGTTTCCGACCACCATAAGCCTGGGGCTCAGGCCATCCCCGATCTGCGTGTTTTTCTCTGACATACAATGGCTCCTTAAAAGATTAATGGTAATGGCAGTGGCAGACTTGTTGTCTTGTCTGCCTGGTTTTTAACCCTAAAAGCAGTTACGCAACTCCTTTTTAGAGAGGATGTCCGTTCACAGGGTTGCCTAATCAGGAGAGCGAACAAAACCGTTTCGCGTCTGCGGCCCGAAACGACGCTCCATTAAAGGACACGATCGCATTAGAGAGCCGCTTAGGTTCCGGAGGCGAAACCATAAAATCAACCTAGTAATACCAAATGCGATAAATTTCGAATGTTTGTTAGCTATCTGAGCCTTAGAGATACTCAATTTAGTTCACAAATAAACAAAATATTATCTCAAAGGACAAAGGCAAAGTCAAAAAACTTAAAACCTGAGGCAAGAGGGCCGGAAAGGCGTTTGAAACCGTTCATCTCAGTTCCAAGGCCAACTCCTCTTTAAAATGAAATTCTACCCCTTCCGCCTCGGGCTGTCAACGCCTTGTCACCCTCAATCGAACTTAAAACAGGTTTTTTCAGCATTTTTTTTTCGAGATGTCTGCCCGTTGCAACTGAGAGGTACCCTCTAAGCTGCCTGGCACCCTGCCCCAAGCAACGGCAGTCGGGCTGAAACCTTTGCCGTCATTAGCTTTCCCGCTTCCGGGTCCTCCTTGTCCCTGCCTCCGGGTATTCTTGGGTGCGGCATTGGTCTCCCCTCCCCTTTCCCCATGCCGGTTTTGTGGTGCCCGTCCGGCTTAAATAGGCTCAACTCTGTGCCCTGCTTCAGTTTTATGATTCTAGCGCCCTCAGCTGACGGCGGAGCCAGTAAGGCCGCCGCCAGTCTTCAAGCGGCTCATAGGAGACCTCGAGAGTGCCTTCACAAAGAATGAAGTTAGTTGTCTGGGTGGCGACGGCAAAAAGGCGCTTTCGTTGCAAACTCTCTTCCCAGGATAAAGCCAATCGCGCATGCCGGGAAGGTTCCCGGCCCGGGAGGACGACCGAGCGCCGCTTAAAGGGCCGTTGCGCCGCCGCTGGCGCTAAGGCCGAAAAGTCTTTTCCGGGAGCCTGGCGCATTCCGATCTCCCTGTTCTTCTGGTACTGGCCTGCGGGAGGGTATTGAGGAGCGTTGACTCTGCTAGGATCTTAGATCCGGGCTCCCGTTACTCGGGGATGCGTCCGGGCACCGACGCTCGGTTGCAGGCATGCGTCATGGCCCGGCGTACGGACTCGAGAGCCGACCCCTGAGGCAATCCCCGCCGCCGTGGCACCGTAGGCCGAGGCGGCGATACAGGCATCTGATCCGCGTCCGCCTTCGGGGACCGCCTTCGGGGAAGTAACAAGCATTTTTAGTTGGCAAAGGTTTCCGGTCTGCGGGAGGACGCTAAGGACGTCAGGAGGCCCACGCGCACTTTTTGGCCGCCAAGCCGACTCAGGCCGTCCCCACATAATACGTTCATGTCGGTTTTCGACGCCTCGGCCCATGAAACGCAGATGGCTACATAATGTATGCTCTTGGCCAGATTGCACTAGAAAACGTTTCATGATTATTATAAAGATCCGGACCAACCGCTATCGCCTCCTCCTCAGCCAGCTTTATTCTTCAAGGCGGTAACTCGCCGGACCCGTAAAGGCCCTTCCTGCATCACCTTCAGTTCCGATCCGCAGGGTTAGCGCTTACTGCCCCGTTCGGTGCTGGCGATCGGGGCAGTACCGCCTGAGAAGCGGCCTTCTCCGCCCAGCCTGTGAAGTTTCAACGGTGGCAAGTAACTGTAGGGGGGGGATCAGCGGAGGAGGGTATTTAGGGCTATTGAGGTGGCTCATGCGTCACTTCCCTCCCTCTCCCCCTTCTCCAGCTCCAGCTCCTTCCCCTTCTCCAGCTCCTTCCCCTTCTCCAGCTCCTTTTCCTTCCCCAGCTCCCTCTCCTCCCTCTCCTCCCTCTCCTCCCTCTCCTCCCTCTCCTCCCTCTCCTCCTTCTTATCCTTCTTCTCCTTCTCCTTCTCCTTCTCCTTCTCCTCCTTCTCCTCCTTCTCCTTCTTCTCCTTCTCCTTCTCCTCCTTCTCCTCCTTCTCCTTCTCCTCCTTCTCCTCCTTCTCCTTCTTATCCTTCTTATCCTTCTTATCCTGCTCCTTCTTCAGTTGCAAGAATACCGCCCGCGAGATCTTGGTGTCGGGGTCATTGGTACCCAGCGCTTTCATCCTGCCATTGAATACCTCGTGGTGGAGCGCATTCGCTGCCTCGTGGTCGTCGGCCTTCTCCAAGGCGCGGGCCCTGTGGAACCTTGCCATGAAAGCCATCCGGCTGTCATCGCCCTGGCGACGAACCCAGATTGCCTCCTCACGCTCGAAGACGGACACGGCCTCCCTTGCCCCCTCGGGACCGCGGGCCTTAATGAGTGAGTTGCCGAGTGCATGCAAAACGTGAGCCAGCGACAAGGAGTCCGCCGGAGAGTCGCCGAAGCGCCCCAAGGCTTCGTTGACGTCGGCGAGGGACGCTTCAAAGTTTCCCTCCAGGAAGTGGACGGAACTCGTAACCAGCAGGCGGCGGACGGCCAGAGCGTCGCGCGCTCCGGGCACCGGCTCGGGCCCAAGGGGCTCGGCGAAGCGGGAGAGCAACTGCCAGGCCTGTTTGTGGTCCTTGTACCTCAAGAGGATCTCCGAGGCCGAGACTGTCAGCTCCCCCTGGTCCCAGCCGCCCCGTTGCCCCTCCTGCGATTCCAGGGCTTCCCAGACATCGGCCTTGAGCGCCAGGTAGTCAGAGGGCCTGCCCATCTTCAGCATGGTCTCCGCCAGGCGAGAGATCTCGACCAGCGTCTCCGGAGCCCAGGCCCCCATGACGTCACGGAAATCGGCCACGAGGTTGCGGCGGAGCGTCACTATCTTCATGCCGGGCGGCGTCACGGCCTCGGTCGCCTGGGCCGCCACGGACCTGAGGCTCAAGGTCAGGGGGTCCGCTTTTCCCAACCTGGTCTCCGCCTTGTAGACGGCGATATCGGCGAGATTCTTGGCATCGGCCAGGCTGCCCAAAGCCAGGTATATCGCCACTGCCAGGGCCCAGTACCGGTAGAAGCGCGGTATCGGCGGGGGAGCGGAATTGGGCTCTAGGCTAAGAAGCGTCGGGAAATGTTCGCAAAGATTCCTCCTCGCCTCGTGGAGGCTGGTCGCGGAGACCTGCCGCGCGTAGCCCGGGGTCAGGCTCGGCGGCCACGTGAGGCCAAGACCGTGGATGACGAGACGCTCGTTCGCGTCGAACACGTCCGCATGGACGAAGCCCAAACGAGCCGCCAGGCCGGAAAGGGCGTCCCTCATAAGCGCCCCGGCCTCGGCCAGCTCCTCGGCGTTCCCCGGCCTGGCCCGGTCGCTCAGGACCAGGCCCAGACGGGACTTGAGGATCATGGCCTCCTGGGACTCAGGCCCCTGTTCGTTTATAAGCTTATCGATCTCCTCCTTCATGGCCTCCGGGTCAGCCTCGGGCTCATGGTACACGGGCGCGGGCCTTCCTCCGGCGCGACCGGGCCACAGCAACTCGGCCGCCCCCTTCGCGGGAGCGGGGAAGGAAGCTTCCGGGTCCAGCTCCCGAAGCGCCTTCCACGCTCCGTCCCGCACACCCTCCGCGAAGGCTAGCTCGTTCCAGAGTTCCTGGACCCCGTCGCCCTCGGCGACCGGGTCCAGAACGCGAACGAGGCCACCCGCCGCCTCGTCGCAGACTGCGGAGCCGCCCGCAACCAGGAGGCTCGTAATCCCGGCAGCGGCTCCTGCGGCGCAGGCGACCGCCGTTCCGAGGTAGCTCTCGCTCGCCCTCATCATGGCGTTCGAGACGCGCGAGAGCGCTCCGAACATAATGAGGTCTTCGCCGTAGATCATTCCCGACATGGACCTCACGCCTTCCAAAATCAAGGCGTTTTTCAACCCGCCTGCCCCGGAGGCGCTTATGGCGCTTTTCCACGGCCCCGCCAACAACGAACCCCTGCCTTCGACGTTTAAGGGGGGGACCTTAATCAAGGGGATTGCAGGGCGGGGTTTCGTATCCTCGCCCTTCTTCTTTTCATTGTTATGGGGCACGGACTGACGCTCTGGCTTGGGGCGCAAGGGTTTCTTGATGCCTTTGGCCTTGCGTTGGGATTTAGACGGTTTTGCCGCTAGGGCCGGGGCCGAGCGGAAGACGAAGGACACCGCAAACGCTACAGACACCATTTCGATAATAATTTGAAGCCCCATCTGAATTCTCCGGCCGCGGGCCGAGAGCCTCATGGTGTTGCACCGGCGGGCCACGGGGCACCCGCCGGGAGTTGTTTGGACGCCGCGCCCGTCCCGGGTTGGAATATTGCGACGCTGGCCAGCGCTCCGCCGCCGCCCGGATGCCCAGCAACAGTCGCCCCCCCGAGCTTTGCACCGGCTCTGCGCCGGACTCGGCCACGCCATGGGCGTGTTCTTCAATCGCGGCCTTCCCTAAGATTCAATGGAGAGAGGCCGAAACCGCTTAGGGCCCCGACAGCTACGGTGCCAGACGGGGGGCGTCCGGCTGGCATCGCGCCCTTCAAAAGCCTCGACATCCTGGAACTGAACTGTCAAAAAAAAATGTGCGCTGATACTCTAAATTATTCAGAGACCGCTAACAATTCAAAAAAACTTAAAAAAACAAAAATTCAGTTAAACTTTAAAATCTGCTATCCGATTCACATGCTGTATCCAGATAGTAATTCAAAATAACAAGCCTTCCCCGGCCCGTCAAGCCTTTTTTCGAGCTCAAATCACTTTTCAGCCATTTTTTTTTGCTGACGGCGGATTCACCGGCCAGATCGCCCTGGCGCAGTACTCAACGGCTATGGCGGCAACCCTCAAACCATTGCCGTTATTGGGTTTCCTCATTTCGGCACGCAGCGCAGACCCCGGCAGAGACCTCCGCAACTCCGTCTGCCCCCCCTTTCTTAACCCGCACCCCTTTCAGGGGCGTCCGCGCGTCCCTAAATTCGCTCAAGTCCACGCCCCGCGTTGTTTTCCCGGCCGCAGGCTTACTCGCGGGGGGGGGCGGAGGCTTTAGCGTCCCCCGAAGCCGCTTCCCTCCCCCCTACAAAAAAAATGTCGCGACTCTTCCCCCTCCTCGCCTCCCCTCTCCTCGCCTCGCCTCCCCCCCCCGTTCCTGGCCGCTTAAAGCTCCAAGCTTTGTTTCCGCCGCCCGGCCCGGCGGGCCCGAGCGGAGCAAACGGACCTTAAGCCCCCCAAGCAACTCCGCGAACGTCCGCACCGCCTGGAGATGTCCATTCAGTCCTGCCGGAAACCCATGCCGTCTCAGGTTTTCCTCCTCCCAGGCTCCAAAAGCACCTACACCCCCCCCAAAGGCTTTCCCAATGGCGGCGAATTCTTCCGGCGGCCCGGCCCTCCCCCTTTTAAAATTCCTAAGTGCCTTAAATCATTAAGGAATTTTCACGCCAAAAGCTCAAACGTACGCCAATGTTGGGTTTCCTTGTTTCCGGAGCCGTAAGCTGCTGAAATCATTGACTAATTTTCAGGACTGCGGCTAAATCGCCGCCCGGCTCCGGGCTCCGGGCTCCGGGCTCCGTCCTTCCGCCGTGCTCCGAGAACGCCTCCAGATTCCGGAAGGACATCCGTCGCCCCCGGCTCGGGACGTCCTTCCAGCCGCCGGGCACCCTCGTCCCCCCCTCCGCCTGCCCTTGGAGTACTGCCCATGGAATATCGGCCTCCGCCCTCCTAACTTTAATCCTTACTTTAACGGAGGACGCCGGGACAGCCGGGGCCGACCTGCCCCTCCGTGCAATCCTCATGCCTGGGCAGGCGCGCGACCTCCTTCGCTGGTCCGGCTCCGTTTTTATTAGTTGGAGGGCGACGCGGCGGGGCGCTCGCGGCCAAGGGCAACCTTGCCAGATGCCGTTGCCCCGCCTTAAGCCCACGGGTGAGTCTCCGGCTGGCCTTAACGGCGGCGATCTTGGACTGCATCACGGCACCCAAAAGACGGAGACGGATTACATGCTCCCCAGTTATCGAGACGCTCGACTCTCCATGACTTTAGCAGTTTCCCGCCCTACCAGCGGCGCTCCGGCTGGAAGCTTGTCTCCCGGCCCCCGGGACTGATACGTCACCACTATATAGTGATTTTTGCTAAATACGGCACTCCCTGGAAATCATCCTCGTCTCCATCGCCAACTCTTCCCCGTTTCTTCTCCCTTTTCTTCCCCTCCCCCTCCGCTCCCCCCTCCTCATCGCCCTCCCCCCTCCCTCTCCCCTCCCCCTCCGCTCCCCCATCCTCATCGCCCTCCCCCCTCCCTCTCCCCTCCCCCTCCGCTCCCCCATCCTCATCGCCC
>JAIRZX010000127.1 GCA_031267005.1 Deltaproteobacteria bacterium | reverse complement strand
CTTGTCACTGAACCAGCCCCAGGCCCAAGCCCCCGCCTTGTCCCTGCCCCGGGGCCTGCCCTTAGCCGTAGCCCAGTTCCCCTCCCTGTAACTCCGGCGTAAGGGCGGCGTCGGTCCGGGCGAGCTCCGCGGCCTGGGCGACCGCCGCCTCCTGGCGGGCGGTGGCCTCAGCGGCGGCCTTGGCGACGGTCTCGGGGACGGCGGGCGCGGCGGGGGCGTCGCCGGCGGCGCGGGACGGCGCCCGCATGGCGCGGCGGCGGGAGCGGGCGGGCTTCTTGGTCTCCTCCTCGGAGCTGTACTCCTTTAAGTGCTTTTCCTTGGGAATCCAGCGGACAAGGATGCCCTCCAGCTTGGTGGGGTCGATGGGCTTGGAGATGAAGTCGTTCAAGCCGGACTCCAGGAACATCTCCTTCACGCCGGAAACCGCGTTAGCGGTAAGCGCCACGACGGGGAGATCCTTGCCCTGGGGGAGCTCGCGGATCTTGGCGGTGGCCTAGATGCCGTCCATCACCGGCATCATGTGGTCCATGAAGATCAGATCGTAGGAATTCCTCTTGACATGCTCGATGGCCTCGGCGCCGGACTCGCAGGTGTCGACGTGTACCTTGAAAGGGATGAGGAGCCCGGCCGCCACCTTCAGGTTGGTGACTATGTCGTCCACCACCAGGACGCGGGCGTCCGGGGCAGTGAAGCGGACCGAAGCGGAGGTCTGGCGCTGGTAGGTCTGGCGGACGTCCACGTCGTTTAGGATATTGGCGAGCGGGAGCGAGTAGACCGGCATGAACAGGGTGGTTATGTTCTCGTGGCCTATCATGTCGCGGCTCTCGGCCATCAGGATCACCTTCACCCCCGGGTCCTTCTGGAGCTGGGCCATCATGTGGCCCGCCTGAGTGTAGAAGGAGTTGGGGACGAAGATGTAGTTCCACTGGCCGCGGCTCACCTCCTCGCTGAAGGAGACGGGGTTGTCGACCATGTTCATGTCGGTGACGCCCAGGCCCGTAAGCGAGTTCTTCAGGAGCTCGGCGAAGAGCCCCCTGGGCTCGTAAACCAAAACGTGCTTGGAGTCCGGATCGGTTACCACCGCGAAGGGCTCGTAGCGCTCGTAGCGCTGGGTGATGCGGGCGGTGAAGACGGATCCCTTGCCGTACTCGCTCTTGACCTTGATGTCGCCGTTCATGAGGCGGGTGAGGTTCCGCGTTATCGCGAGCCCCAGGCCGGTGCCTTCTATTCCCTTGTTCGCGGCCTTGTCGAACTGGGTGAAGTTCGAGAAGAGCTCCTTCAAGTTGTCCGGCTTGATGCCGATGCCCGAGTCCTCCACCGAGAAGGAGAAGTCCACCCAGCCCTCGGTCAGGAAATCCCCCGTCACCTTGAGCTTGACGAAGCCTTCCTTAGTGTACTTGACCCCGTTGCTCAAGAGGTTCAGGAACACCTGGCGGATACGGACCTCGTCCCCTATGAGCCTGTTCGGGATGCGGTTGTCTATGTAGACGAAAAGCTCTATGGGCTTTTCGGCCATGCGCGTCCGGATGATGCCTATGACGTCCTGGATGAGGGAGCTGAACAGGTACTCGGAGGTGACTATCTCCATCTTCCCGGACTCTATCTTCGAGAAGTCCAGGATGTCGTTTATGATGGACAGCAGGTTGTTGCCGGCGGTCTTGATGCTCAGGACCATCTCGAAGGCTGAGGAGGGGATCTTCTCGCGGAGCGCCAGCTCGGACATGCCGATGATGGCGTTCATGGGGGTGCGGATCTCGTGGGACATGGACGCCAGGAAGGCGCTCTTGCTCCGGCTGGCCTTCTCGGCCTGCTCCTTGGCCAGGATGACCTCGGTCACGTCGTGGCACAGCACGATGGCGCCTTCCGGGGCGCCCTCCTTGTCCAGCATGGGGGTCAGGTGGACGACGTAGTTCCTCCTGGCCTCCTTGGGATCCCTCCAGATGGTGGGCCAGGCGGTGTAGAGCTCGAACTCGACGCCCTCCTTGCGGTCCTGCGCCCCCCAGAAGGCGTCCACCAGCTTCTTGAAGTCTTCCCCCGCGAAGATCTCGCTGAACCTCCTGCCGTTAACGAGCCCGAATGAGGCTATGCCCGCCTGGTGCAGGAAGGCGTCCGTGCAGTAAACGAAACAGCCGCCCCGGTCGAGCATGAGGATGATGTCGGGGCTGTTCTCCAGCAGCAGTGACAGGTACTTCCCCTGCTGGACCCTCTCGGTGTTGAGCGCGTTGGTGAGACCGGTGCGGGCCTTCTGGGCCGTGTTGGACCGCTCGACCAGGTTCTCCAGGCGCGTGTTCTCCCTGGAGGCGCGCGCGAGCTTGCGCTCCAGCTGGGTTACCCGCTCCCTTAAGTCCTCGCCCTCTTGAATCCCGTTAGCGCTCAAACCACGCCCCCTTCTCCCGCCTCCCGCCGACCCCCTTGAGGGTCTCGGGCCTGAACCTGCCCCGGGCCGTCCGTTGCGGCAGCCGGCCGGTCCGTCCCCCGGCCATTTACAGCCTTCGGCCTGAGTCCGCCTTCGGCCTCAGAGCGCCTCCGGCCTGAGTCTGCCTTCGGCCTCAGAGCGCCTTCGGCCTGAGTCCGCCTTCGGCCTTTGAGCGCCTTCGGCCTGAGTCCGCCTTGGGCCTTAGAGCGCCTTCGGCCTGTGTCCGCCTTCGGCCTGAGTCCGCCTTGGGCCTCAGAGCGCCTTCGGCCTGAGTCCGCCTTCGGCCTAAGACCGCCATCGGCCTTAGACCGCCTTCGCCCGAGGACCGCCGACGGCCTCAGACCCAATTGCGC
>JAIRZX010000070.1 GCA_031267005.1 Deltaproteobacteria bacterium | reverse complement strand
CGGCCGCGGGGGGGGGGGGGGGGGCGCCGCGGGCTGGGCACCGGGGCGGGGGGCGCCGCGGGGGGGGGGGGGGGGGGGGGGGGGGCGCGGATGCGGCATGTCGTTGAGGGGGCGGGGTGCGGATGAGGCCGGGCGTTTGGTGGAGGGGTCTGCCCGGCGGCCGACGGGACCGCCGCCGGTGTGGAAGCGCGTTCCTTTCGCGGTGATTTGGTAGCGCTTGCGGGAGCCCCGCTCCATGCGGCCTGTTTCGGCGAGCACGGTAGCGGACGAGTGGATCAGCCTGTCGAGGGCGGGAGCGTCAGGGGTAGGGCGGGGGGAGGCCCGCACGCGCGCCTCGCCTCTGCCAGGAGGGCGAGGGCCGGGTTGCGGAGCTGCCTTAAAGTGGCGGCGGCGGAGAGTCGGCCGGTGCCTGGATCACGGGGAGCGGGAACTCTTCGGAGATCATGGAGGCGGGGTCTCCCTAGGCGCCGGGGCCGCTGCCCGGGCGCGGCTTCGGGGAGCCGGGCGGCGCGGGCGGATCGCCAGGGCCCGCGCGGTCCCCGTCCTTGGAGGCTGCCGGTCCGCCCTTGGCCGGTCCGCCCTTTCCGGAGGCGGGCGGACGGCTTCCCGCGTCCTTAAGTTTGTCCATGGTGGGGTGGAATTTCATGAAGGAGGGGTACCGGGTAAGATAGGTCCTGGGCATGTACGTGATGCCCGTCTTCAGCGCCTCGCGCCCCTCGACGGTGATGGTGAAGGAAAAGCGGGTCTTCCTTTCCAGGAGCCCCGCGTGCAACAGGTACTTGAGGGACCAGTTGAGCATGTTGTCGAGCTTGGTCTTCTTCTGGAATGGGAGGCGCTCGGCCGCGGCGTCCTTGGGGATGCCGAGGCGGGACGTCACCGGGGTGCGCAGCTCGGGGACGGCCACCACGGGGCAAGCGTCCGCCAGCTCGAGCACGGGCAGGATGAAGTCGTCGATGGAAGGGAATGGCATGTCAGGTTCGGGGGCAACGTCCGGCGCGCGGTGCCGCGTGTGCCGAGGCATGTCGGGTGCGGGGAGGGCCAGGCCGGTCCGGGCCTGTCGGCAATATAGCGTATTGGCTGGCGTAACGGCAAACCGGCCGGAGAAGCCGGTCAGGAGCGTCGGGGCAATCCCTTGAAATCCGCGGCTGAGGGGATCCGGCGGAGAAGGGAGGCCGCCCGCGCCGCCGTCCCGGACGCGCAGGCGGGCGGCGGAAGCGGACGGGCCGGTCTTGGTAGGGACTCCCGTTTCCGAGGCGGATCGTTCGGGGAGATGTTTCGACGTGTCGTCCGCGGCGAGGTCCGGTTTGCCCTCGAAGATCCCTGCGGGTTCCCGGCAGGCGGCCGGGGCAGTGGAAACATTCGCGAGTCCGGCGGCAGGGCGGCCGCAAGCCCCTGCAGGACCTCTCGCGGGCGCCGCCCCCAGCTTCCCGGGCTTATGGAGAAGCCCGGAATTAAGCCCTTGGGCTTCGCGAAGGAAAGTTTGGGGCCGCTGGCCCCGGCCTTTCCCGGAGCCTCGCCGCCTTGCGCCCGGGGAGCCGGGGGAGGCCGGGACGGGGGTTTTGCGCACGGAGCCGCCTTCTCTGGCCCGCCGGATTCTTTCCCCCAGCGCCTTCCAGTACATCCTTTGCATCTCGTTCGACGCCGCCGGGGCGGAAACCCAGCTGACAAGTTCCCGGACGGCGGCGCTTTCGGCCTGCGCCCGCCATGGACATAGCCGTTAACCCATCTCTTAATTCCTCTGCTCCCGGATATATGCCGGATCCCGGCAAGAATCCAGGAGGAGCAGGCAGACGGCGGTAAGGGACGCCTGCTCCTCTTGACTGGGATCAAGATGTCCATTATCATGCCAGTAAATTAGATGGATTGATGTCATCTTTTTCCAAAAAAATAGCGAATACCAAGGTGGTGCCGTAGATGGCCCGATTAAAAGTCTCCGTTCGCGGGGTCTTAACCCAGTCCCGGGCAGTAGGGCATCTCTCGCCCGCCGCGCCGGGCCTTCCGCCGCGGGCGCGGGGGACGGTCGCCTGACGCCTCGCCCGCTCTTCCCCGAGACCGACCCGACCGCCCTCTGACGCAAGGCTTGCTTTCCAGCAGGCGTCACTTCCCCTGGGGAGCGCTTCCCGCTCTTGATCGTGGACGGGCACTTGGAGTTCTCGGGGCAGGGCCTGGCCATCCCCCCCGAAAGGCCAGTTCGCTCCTTCAGGGATTTCATGCTATTAATATTATAATACATCTATATATATTTATATGTCCCAAACGCAATCGCAGCCATCGGCTGGAAAGACGGATCCCATGGGCTATATCAGCCACAGCATCAAGAACCTCGGCAATTTCTCCGGCAGGGCCAACAGGACCGAGTACTGGCAGTTCTTCTTTTTCGGGCTGGTGATAAACGCAGGCGTCTACCTGGCGACCGCCTACCTGGAATACCGGGGAGTGCCTGCCGACCTGGAGGATCCCGAAGTGCTATTGGTCGGGGCAGCTTTGGGCGTGCTGGGGATCATCCTCTTTTTCGCGAACCTCGCCCTCATTTGGCGGCGCTCCCACGACGTCGGGATGTCCGGCTGCCTCGGCGTCATCCTGATATTTCTGGTAATCGGGGTAATCCTGCTGGCCTTCATCCCGGGCAATCCCGGGCGGAACCATTTCGGAGAGCCCTTCGATCCGCTTTCCCTGTAGGAGCCTCCCGCTCTCCCTGTAGGAGCCTCGCCAGCGGGCGCCGACCCGGACGATGGGCCGGGGCAATCCTCCCTCGCCTCCGCCGGGCGTCCTCCAGGCCCCAGCGGGCATAGGCGCTCGGGGGGGAGGCGGGGAGGCGGTCCGCGTCGAACCAGGTCATCGCG
>JAIRZX010000688.1 GCA_031267005.1 Deltaproteobacteria bacterium | reverse complement strand
GCCTCGGGGTTTCCACATTCCCCGAGGCATCTCAACAAGCTGGAAAGAGATAATCAATATATTGATAAAATTTGAAAATCAACTATTTTTTTACCAGGTGACTTTTTATCTCTATACCCGTCAAGGACAAATCGCGTTTTTTTTCTCCCCTACCCGAAATTGTATTCCTCGCGACCCCATTGGCCAACATCTGGCAGTATCCGTTCACTGGGCAGGACAGGAACCGGCACTGGGCAGGACAGGAACCGGCACTGGGCAGGAACCGGCACTGGGCAGGAACCGGCACTGGGCAGGACAGGAACCGGCTTGAGCGAATATGCTGGCCCGGTGCCGGAAGGGATGTCGGCCAGCCTGGCGAGGGGATGTCGGCCAGCCTGGCATTGGGAGATAGCTAAAGCGTAAGGTGGCAATGGGCTTCTTCCAGGCGCGGCAGGCCAGCTTGGGAGGCCGCTGTCCTGCAGCCTGGTATTCGGTCCAGCCCCCCGCGAGCCCGGTATTCGGTCCAGCCCCCCGCGAACGGATACCTCTTCCGCCCCCTTCCAGGCCCCTTCCGACCCGATTCGTCTCCTTTCCGGACGCCTTCCGGACCCGCTCGGGTCCGGGCCGATTAGGCTCGTAACCCCATTGAAAAACCCCCGGGGAAATGGTATAAACTCGGTTCCGCCCTTTTCCCGCGGAAAGGGCCATACAGTCAGTCCCGCCCGGGCCCTCGCCGTACGCGGGCCGCCCGGTGCCGCATCCCACAGCCTCCCCCAGGAGTTCGCAGGCCAAGCCATGATAAACCCACCGTTCGGCTTAAAGCCCGAAGCCGTAGGCGATACCTTCCGGCAGCACGGCGACATCCTCGTCGCCCTCGACAATGAGCAGAAGCGCCTCGGCATCCCCCTCTTCAAGCCCGGAGACACCGTAGCGGTGCACGCGAGGATCAAGGAGGGCGAGAAAGAGCGTATCCAGGTCTTCAAGGGCGTCGTAATCCGCATCCGCCGCGGGGGCATGGGTTCGACCTTCACCGTGCGCAAGGTTTCCTACTCCGTGGGCGTGGAGCGCATCTTCCCCTTCAACTCTCCCGCGATCGACAAGGTCGAGATCGTCACGTTGGGCCGCGTCCGCCGGGCGAAGCTCTACTACCTGAGGAAGTTGCGCGGCAAGGCCGCCAAGGTCAGGACCAAGAACATCTACGCCAAGTAGCCCGGGGGCGTTTAGTTCTCGAAATGGCTTACGGCGGAAGTAACGGCGGGCCGGCCCCGGACGGGACGCAGAAGCGCCCGGCCGGGGGCGGCCTTTTTTCGCCCGGCGGGAGGGAAAGCCTCCTGGGCTTCGATTTGGCCTTCGGCGAGGCCTTGGCGGGCCTGGACGAGGCCGGGCGCGGCCCTTTGGCGGGCCCCCTGGTGGCGGCCGCCGCCGTGCTGGATCTCGGCTCCACCTACCCGGGAGTGGACGACTCCAAGAAGCTCTCCCCGGAGGCACGCGGGCGGGCGGCCCTACTTATAAAGGAGAGGGCGGTCGCCTGGGCCGTCGCGGCGAAGACCCCCGCCGAAGTTGACAGCCTGAATCCCCTGATGGCCTCCATGCTCGCCATGGCCGAGGCCTTCTCGTCCCTCCCCGCCAAGCCCGGGCTGGCCTTGGCCGACGGCAACGCCGCCCCTCCGGTTTCCGGGGCGCGGGTCGTGACGGTGGTCCGGGGGGACGCGAGATCGCTGTCGATAGCCGCCGCCTCGATCCTGGCCAAGACCGCCAGGGACGCCATGATGGAGGAGCTGGACAGGCTCTACCCCCTTTACGGCTTCGCCCGCCACAAGGGCTACGGCACCAGGGAGCACCTGGAGGCCATAGCCCGCCACGGGCCCTCGCCCGCCCACCGGTTAAGCTTCCGGGGGGCGGGTGGCCCAGCCGGACCGAAAGGCCCCTCCGGCTCTAAAGGGCGCGGCGGGGCTGGCGGGCAGGGCGGGACCGAAGGCCCTGACGGGACGGAATGGTCCAGGGGCGGGCTTTTTTGAGGGCGGCCGCGCCGCCGGAAAGCGGGGGTTTTCGAGTGGCCGCCAGGGAAATCCCGAGAAAGCGCCGGGCGGGAAGGACGCCGCCCCCCGAGAGGCGGGACCCCGCGCCCGGGGAAAAGGCCCGCGCGAGCGTCGCCGCCGCGGGCGCGGACGCGCCTGACGGCCCCGATCCTGGGGCCGGCGGAACTGCCTCCTTCCCGCCCGGGCTCTACATAGTGCCCACGCCTCTGGGCAACATGGGGGACATGAGCCCCCGCGCCGTGACGGCCCTCCGGAAATCTGCGCTCGCCGCCTCGGAGGACACGCGCAGGACGGCGAAGCTCCTGAACTTTCTCGGGATAAGCCTCCCGCAGGTGAGCTACCGCGAGCAGAGCCACGCCGCCGCCTGGCCCCGCGTGAGGGACGCCCTGGCCCGTGGGCTCTCGGTGGCGCTCATGACGGATGCGGGCTCGCCCGGGGTCTCCGATCCCGGCGCGGCGCTGGCCGCCGCCGCCAGGGCGGGGGGCTTCGCCGTG
>JAIRZX010000629.1 GCA_031267005.1 Deltaproteobacteria bacterium | reverse complement strand
GGCCACCGCCGCGGCGGTGAGCCTGACCGCGGCGCGGCGTTCCCCGCGGTACAGCCCGGGCGCCACGAAGGCCCAGAGCTGGTAAAGCCAAAACGGGGAACTTACGAAGACCCCGCCCCAGAGGGCTATCTTCATGTGGATTAAAAAGGTATCGGGGAGCGCCGTGGCTATGAGCCCCTGCCCGGGTGGCATGGCGGCCTTCAAGGGCACGGTCAGGAAAGAAAGGATGCGCCCTGAGAGTTCGTAGGCAACGAGGACAGCCGGCACGACCGCCGCGAGCCCCTTGATGAGCCTAGCCCGCAACTCCCCCAGGTGCTCCAGGAAGGCGAGTTCCTTCTCCCCGACGCCGGCTCCCCCGGCGGGAACTTCCCTTTCCCCGTCCCGGGAAGCGGGATCCGGCATGTTGTCAGGAGATTCCATTGCCGCCCTTCCCTGAGGGCTCCTCGCCCCCCCCGCCGCCCGGAGGCGGGCCGCCCGCGTCCTCCGCCAGCTGAACCGGAGCGCCCTCCCAGCCCTTTCCCCCGCCAGATCCTTCTCCGCCCTTTAAACCGTAAGCGGCCTCCTGGCCTTCCCCGCCCCGCCGCGGGACCTTTCCGAGCTCCGGATAGATCTCCTCCATAGGGGTGATGGCCTCTTCCGGCCCCCCCTTAGCGCCGCCGCCTCCGCTCCAGGCCCCGCCCTCCGGAGCCCCGCCTTTCCCGCCTTCCCGACCGAGACTGCCCTTCGGGCCGCTTGCGCCACCGAGGCTTTCGAGTTCCTTTATCTCCTTCAGATCCTTGAACTCCTTCAGATCCTTGAACTCTTTAAGCTCTTGAAACTCCTTGAGATCCTTGAGATCCTTTATCCCGTCTAGGTTCTGGATTTCGTCCAGCTCCTTCACGAGCGCGTCCCTCATCCCCCACAGATACCGGCGGGCCTCCCGCCAGAACTTGGCCGCCGAACGCAACACGCCCGGCAGGTCCTTGGGCTTCACGATGATAAGCGCCAGGAGGAGAATAAAGGCTATCTCTGTGTAACCCAGGCCCGGGGCCATGGGGAGCCTCTCTCGCGCGGAAGGCCCCGCGGGCAGGCGGGGCGCAACGGGAAGAGGGCCCGGGGGAAGGCCCAGGGTGAAGGACGCCTCGGCAAACGCGGTCGGGAAATTACGGTCCAGAGGAAAATTTTATCAGGGAAGGGAAACGGCTATCCAAAATAATACTGGCGATTGCGGAAAGTACGGGCATAACGGAAAATCGGGTCTCGGGCAAAGGAAATCAGGAAAATTCACTGTGCGGAAAAAACGGAAAATTCATTTCGCCGCCGTTCCGAGAGCCCGGCGTTACGGGCCGATTCCCCCCGGCCTCCGACAAATATTCCGAAAACGCTCTCCCGATCGTTTCCCGGAACGTTTTCCGGAACTTTTCCCGGACCGCCTTGCGCTCGGCGCCCGGCTTCCGCGCTGCGAACGGCCAGACAGCAAGGGCCGACTCCGGGACGAGGCCCCGTTTACACGCCCGCGGCTTGCCCGGCGCTCCCCCCCGCCGAGCCGGAATCCAACAGGTTCAGTATTCTCGCCGCGGCGCAGGCTGCGCCGTAGCCGTTGTCGATGTTCACGACCGTTATGCCCGGAGAGCAGCTCAAAAGCATGCTGGCTAAGGCCGACTCCCCCCCCCTGGCGAGGCCGTAGCCGGTGGAGGTAGGCACGGCCACGACCGGCCGGGGGGTCAAGCCGCCCAGGACCGAGGCCAGAGCCGCGTCCAGCCCCGCCACGGCTACCACTACCTTGTGGGAGTTAATCGCCTCCAGTCGCCCCGAAAGCCGCCAGAGCCCGGCCACCCCGCTGTCCTCGTAGAGAACCGCCTTGAAGCCGAGGTAGCTTAACGTCCTCGCGCACTCGCGGGAAACGGGGGCGTCCGAGGTACCCGCAGAGACTACAGCGGCGTCCAGGGACGGGTCCCTGGCGGGCAGCCTCTCCCCGAAGGCGGTGCGGGAGACGGGGTCGTAGTCGTAGGAGGCCCTCAGATCGGCGTCAAGCGACCCGAATACATCAGGCGACAGCCGCGTGAAGAGTACCGGCCTCCCGCACCCCTTTCTGAAGGCGGCGAGAAGGCCTGCCAGCGCCTCAGGGGTCTTGCCTTCGGAGAGCACGGCCTCGGGCAGTCCGATGCGCCCCGGCCGGTCGTGGTCGAAAAGGATCCCCTGGCCCTTGCATTCCATGGCTGGCCCTTGCTCCTTTCGGCAAACTGAGGGCCATCGGGATACGGCGGGGCCCTATACGTTCATGTCGGTTTTCGACGCCCCGGCCTATGAAACGCGGATGGCTACATAGTGCAAGCTCTTGGCTCAGCCTGGTTTGAAACTTGGGTCCCGGACGCTGCCGGAGGCTGCACCGGGAGGCCTGGACGCAACATGCGGGAAGGCCGGCCCTGCAGACGGGCGCGGTGAGCGCCGTCAGCTTCGCCCGCGGGGGCCCCTTGTTTCAGCCAAGAAGGAGGGGCCGTCCCGGGCCGCAGTGGAGCTGACTAGAAACGTTCCATGATACACCCCCATGCGGCGGAGCGGCTCCCCACGGCCCATGATAGCCGCGTCATGCCGCCCCGCAACATGGAGGTGCCTTCCCGGTGCCGAGGCGCCGGAATACCTTTCATGCCAGGAAGAGGAAAGACGATGCTAAAGGGGAGGAGGTTGCTCCATTTGCCAGGGACCGTTTCTCTGCCGAGGCCAGTCCAGGGCCGGGGCGCCGGGCGGTCCGTCCGGCAGCAACTCAGGGGCGCGGCTCCGGTACGGCGGCGGGCGGGGCGCTCCTGCCGGGGTTCCCAGTGCCTTCGGAATCGTCCGGGGTCCGGGGCCGCTCCGTGTCCCCGGGGGGTGCAAGCTGTCCGGTCATTAGGGTCTGAAGTTTTCCGATGTCGACCCGCATGTCCGTGACCGTGTGAATCAGTGCGTCAATCTTGGCGTCATACTTGTTGCCCAGCGCGGATATCCTGTTTTCCAGTCCGGTTATCCTGGTTGCCTGGTCGGCGAACCTGGCTTCCATGGTGTTGGATAAGTCGGTGAGGCTATATACGATAAACACCCCGAGGAGGGTGGCGATAATGCTGAGGACTGTGCCGGAGGAACACTTTGGACATTGCGAACCGGTTGTCCGCCGCAACCGGTATGACGGGCGCCGTTTCAGATGTCGCGGTTACTCCCGGTGTCTGCCCGTTTCCCGCAGCCGGAGCCTCGGGGAGGGTAATCCCGAGCTTACGGCGGATTTTATCCTTCTCGCCTTCGGCGGCCGCGTCAAGAGCCTTTTCCAACGCGGCCATCAGGTCCAAAGTCCCGATGCCGAAAGATCCCTCAACAGCAACGGCATTTTGTCAGACATGGAACTCGCCCTCCTTGTCCGTTCAAGATACCACGGAAACCAGACGGCGGAAAGCCTTTCTTCATCTCCGGGAGCCAGGAAGCGGCTACTCCTCCTGGAGCGTGATGGCGACCGGACAAGTGAACGCCGGGTCGGAGCCGGTAGGCAAGCGGCCGGCCGGCCGGCGGGGATCCTGTTCGGTTCGCTTTTTATAAGAGTGGACGGCACGGAATGAAGCGGAAGCGTCCGGAACCGCCGGGCGACCGCCGACATGTCGCCCGTATGCCCGCCCGCCGAGGAAGGGGGCCGTAATTCCTGGTTTCGCGGCTTTTCATTACCGTTCGTCAACTATTCAGCTCCCCTCCGGATCGGTGGCAAACGCTTCTTCATTGCTGAAACTGGTGGCCGCTAGCGTACTGTTTCATGCTAGTTCCCATCTCCGCCGCGGCCCGCGCAGATCTTTTAAGTTAGGAAACTCGGGGGCCGCCGCCCGCAGGACTGCGGAAATGTCGATTTCGGCCTCCCAGGCCGCTATCAGCCCCGATTTTCAAACCATACGTTCATGTCGGTTTTCGACACCCCGTCCCATGAAAGATGCCGCATGAAGGAAGTTGCATGTCGGGGCCTCCCGGTGCCGAAGCCCCAGAAACCATTTCATGCTAAAGAATTAAATAAGCGGCGTGGCCGGGTTTCCAAAGGGCCGGCCGTCGGGATCCAGGGCGCTTTCCAATGGAAAAGCCTTCTGCCGGAAAGCCTTTACATCTCAAAGCAACCGGCCCGGGCCAGCCTGGGGGGCGGGACCTTGCCCAGGCCGCCAGGGAACAAAGGACGGGGGCGAAGGCGCGTAAGGCGCAACGGAAGGATAAGCCCGCGTGGCCTGACGTGGGGGGGGGAAGGCCAGGGGCGAAACCTGAAACCGGGTACGGGTGGTCAGCCTCGCGGGGACCAAGACGCTTCCGGACGTGAGGCCCGCGCATCCGGGCGGGAGGCCCGCGCCGCCGGACGAAAGGCGCATCCGGGGCGGGAGCGGCTCAGGCTAGGCGCGGGGCAGACGCGAATGCCGGGGCCTGCGGGACGGAGGGGCCGGAGGGCGCTTCGGGGGCAACCGTGGGACTCGCGGCCCGAAGGGGGAGCCGGAAGCGGCCGGGAGCTAGAAATCCAGCCCGGGGTAGAGGGGGAATTTCTTGGAAAAGGCGGCCACCCGCTCGCGGATCTTTTTGAGGGTGGAGTCGTCCTCGCAGTGGTGGAGGGCGGTCGTCACGAAGTCGGCCACCTCGTCCATGTCGCTCTCGATAAGCCCCCTCGTGGTCAATGCCGCGGTCCCGAGCCTGAGCCCGGAGGTCACGGTGAAGCGTTCCTTGTCGAACGGTATGGTGTTCTTGTTGGCGGTGATGCCTGCTTTGTCTAGGGCGGCCTCGGCCTGGCGGCCGTTTAAGTTCTTGTTGCGGAGATCCATCAGCACCAGGTGGGTGTCGGTGCCGCCCGATACGAGGCGGAAGCCCGCGTCTGTGAGCATGGTGGCGAGCCTGGAGGCGTTCTTCAGGATCTGGCGCTGGTAGTCGATGAAGTCCGGCTCCAGGGCCTCGGCCAGGGCCAAGGCCTTGGCGGCGATGATGTGCATCAGGGGCCCCCCCTGGATGCCCGGGAAGATCTCGTCGTCGACGGCCTTCGCGTAGGTCCGCTTGGACAGTATGAGCCCGCCGCGGGGGCCGCGGAGCGTCTTGTGGGTCGTGGTGGTGACGATTTCCGAGAGCTGGACCGGCGAGGGGTACAGGCCGGCGGCCACCATGCCCGCGAAGTGGGCCATGTCGGTAATGAGCGCCGCGCCCGCCCGGTCGGCTGCCTCGCGGAACTTCTCGAAGTCGATGACCCTCGGGTAGGAGGAGGCGCCGCAGACTATTGCCTTGGGCCTTACCTCCTCGGCGAGGCGCATGACCTGGTCGTAGTCTATAAGCTCCGTGTCCCTGCTCACGCCGTAGTAGTGGGCCTTGAAGACCCTGCCGGAGAAGGAGACGGGCGCGCCGTGGGTAAGGTGGCCCCCGTGGGCTATGTTCATGCCCAGGAAGGGGTCGCCCGGCTTCATGGCGGCGAAGAAGGCCGCCATGTTGGCGGAGGACCCGCAGTGGGGCTGGACGTTGGCGTGCTCAGCGCCGAAGAGCTTGCGGGCGCGGGACTGCGTCAAGACCTCCAGCTCGTCGGCGTACTCGCAGCCTCCGTAATAGC
The DNA here is from genome assembly GCA_031267005.1 of Deltaproteobacteria bacterium. Lineage (GTDB taxonomy): Bacteria > Desulfobacterota > Desulfarculia > Adiutricales > Adiutricaceae > JAIRZX01. The sequence continues at coordinate 252 of JAIRZX010000629.1, read as the reverse complement.
GCTGGTCCGGGTAGCCCTCGGCGTACTTGTTGGTGAAGACCGACGCGGTGACGCGCAACACGTGCTCGGAGACGAAGTTCTCGGAGGCTATCATCTCCAGCTTGTCGCGCTGGCGGCCCAGCTCCTTGGCGAGTATCGCCTCAAGCTGGACATCAGGGGTATAGTTCGGGCTCTTGGAAGACATATGTTTAAGCGTTCCGGAAAGCCGCGGCCGCCCTTGCCACGTGCGGGCGGACGGCCGGGCCGGCGGCG
>JAIRZX010000532.1 GCA_031267005.1 Deltaproteobacteria bacterium | reverse complement strand
AACTCGGAATAACCTCCGCAAGCCGTAAACAATCAGCGTTCTAGAGATGAAGCTTCAAATTGGGATGCTCGCCCGCTCCCGCCCCGCTGGCCCCAGCGCACCGGTTTCCGCGAAGAGCCTTATTTTCGGCTTTGAATAACCTAGAGGATATTTCTTTCGATTCAAAATATTCTACAGTGTGCGGTTTCACTTTCGATGAAATTGATAGATTCTATTCTCGGAATATTGATAATTGCCTCTCGATAATGCAAAAAGACAGAAGATTCGGATCAGGATTAACCAAGGACAAGCTTATGGCCAGAATACGCGAATGGTATGACGGCTATAGCTGGGACGGCGGTATTCATGTAATTAACCCGCTTTCTTTCCAAAAATTCCTTGCCAAGTGCAACTTCGGTAATTTCTGGAGTCAGACAGGCGGCACTAATTTAATCGATAAAATGAATATCAAGGAAGATATTTTCAATTCAGTGTTTAGAGGAAAATCCAGGTTCAGCGGAAGCATATCAATCCAGGATGCCGCGAAAATTGATCCGGTCGCCCTGATGCTTCAGACAGGTTATCTTACCGTTCGTTCGCAACATGTATTGAGCACGGTGTCTAAACTATATCTTACTGTTCCCAACCGTGAAGTTGGAATGACCATCATGGAAGAATACGTGAATTCACGTGTGCTTCCGGTTATTTCAGGTATAAAAGACGGATTCTCTCCCCAAAGATGCAAGGAATTCTGCGATGCATTTTGCCAACGCGATAACGAAAAATCCGAAAAGCTTCTGCAAGGATTTTTCAGCGTCATTCCATACCGACTTCATCTTGAGTATGAAGCGTTTTATCACGTGATTCTTCTTTCAATATTCAAGGCAACCGATTTTATCGACGGTTTCGATGCTGACGCGGAGTCCAATAAGTCTGACGGTATCATCGATCTTGTTGTCATCGCGCCTAAGTATGGTATTTTCATCACCGAAATCAAATATTCGAAATCAAATGATGAACTGCAAAGAATTTCCGATACCGTAATTCCTGATAATTCCGTGTTGCGAACACCATTTCTTTCTGATGAAGACGACAGGAATCTTGAACGTTGTATCAAAAACGCGTTCGCCCAGATAATCGAACAGGGTTATATGCAGCCGTATTTGTCCGGCGAATTGCCAGTTTTCGCTACAGCCATAGCCGTGTGCGGCAGGAACAACGTGCGCATCCGTAGTTTGCCCGGCGAAGAACTGCTGGCCGGGGCTTCCGAATTCCTGGGATCGTCCAAGTCCGGCCAGGGGACAGACGCGACGGCAAAGACTGATCCGTCAGGTGATTCATTCAATTCCGGAGATTAATGCAGGGGATTCCAATACTTCTGAAACCAATTCTAAAATATTACATAAAACGTAGATGTCAGGCGGATCTGCGCGGCAGATTGTCATATCCTAGCCTTATTTCCTTGCCGCAAGGCTTTGCTGATGTTGCCCGCCCCGTCTCCTGCCGAGGTGTTTATCCGTGACAGGCAAGCGGGATTGTTGCGTAATCGGTTGATTTCGAGACGTTATTTAGGGCAATTAATTAAACCAAATATGATGCCGGTGAAAAAAAGTCATTTTGGCCCAAGGAGGGGAGTCGATTCCCGCCTACCCCTCCCACCCGGACAATTCGTCGCTTCGTGCGCGCTATTGAGAATCCATCCCAATAATGGTTCGCGGGAGTACTTTGAAGTCCGGTTTAGTCGTAAAAAGTCATGTTCGGAGCATAATTTTACCTATTTTTTGATATAATTTTACCTTTGTAATTCTTTAACCTCATCTCGTACCTCAAAACTCTCCCGAGGTTAATGCAGAGCGCCGTCATCTTGATCTTGAGGCTGGCCTTCAGTATTCACCTGATCCTTAAACGACTTATGCCGTGCTTGTTCTTTCCGATGCTGTACGTCGCCTCCTTCCCGGCCCGCATCCGGTACAAGACCTTGGACTTCCCGGCGGCCATGTCCGCGCGCCGCTTGTCGTTAACGGCCTTCTTCGAGCTGACCGCCGCGCGGCAATGCTTCGTGGACGGGCAGTCCGGTCAGACGCGGACGTCGAGATCCCCGGCGGGGCCGCCGTCCTCACAGCGGGGCCAGGACTCCGGCTTCCGCGCGGGCGGGGCGGCGGGCGCGGGAGCCTCAAGCGTCCCGGGGCGGCCTTCGGCGCCTTGCCGGGGACCGGCGCCACCAGCTGATTTTAAACTTGGGGCGGATCGCGGCCCGGGAGGCCGGGATCGGGTTTCGCGTCGGCGGCGCGGGGGCCGGCCCCGGGGGGCCACCCTGTTTCCGGCTTTTAGATCCCAGCGGGCCGCGGCGGGGAGGGGAACTGACATCAAGTATCCTTCAGCGGGGGTGGGCTGGGAAATACGGATGGAAGGGAATGGGCTGGCCAGAGGAATGCCATGGAGATGCCAGGTAGGCGAGATGAATGCCAGGTAGGCGAGAGGAATGCCAGGGCGGCGAGAGGAATGACAGGGCGGCGAGAGGAATGACAGGAATGACAGGGAGGGCGGAGGAAAGCCCGGAAAAGGCCTGAGTAATGACATGAAGGCCGGAGGAGGAGAACTGAGGCGCTGGACAAGGGAAATGTCCGGTATCCATAAAGACGTTAAAACTGAGTAGGTGGAGGTGCGGTCAGTTCTCCTGTAGCGACCGCCGTATAAGCAGACACAGCGTTCGTGGCGTAGGCACGGGGCTGTCCAGCCAGCCTGGCCATGCCCGTGAACGGATAATCCCTCCTGCTCCATCAAATACTGTGAAATAGCGTTTAAATACAAAGCATTTGCCTAACTTGCTCCTTTATGATATATTATGAGTTTAGGTATTACAAAAACACGCAATAAGGAGAATCTATATGGACCCTGTCACGCTGCGGATCATGAAGCCGGTGGCCAACCCGCTCTTCCCAGACTTCGAGCGGATCTACCAGATAGAGTTCCCGCTTTACATAGAAAGCATGGACTTCGACGACGCCTTGGGAAGTGTGGATATCCGCATAAGCTACCACCGCAAGGCCCTCTTCCAGTGCTCGTGCGGCATTGAGGGCTTGAAAGTCCACTCCAGGCTCGACAGGATCTGGCGCGCTCTCGACATAGCCCGCTACCATTGCCACCTGCACCTGGCAGTCCCCAGGCTCAAGTGCCCTGACTGCGGCGTTAAGACTTTCCACGTGCCCTGGGCCCGCGACCACAGCCATCTGACCGCCCTCTTGGAGGATAAGATCCTGGCTTTGGCCGACTACATGCCGCATTCCGCCGTAGCCAGCTTCCTGGGCGAGAGCGACCGCCGCATCCTCCACGTGCTCGAGGCCTACGAGCACCCCGCCGGCGCGAAGCATCCGGGCCGGGGCAGGCCCCGTTCGCCCGCCTACCACCTCCTCGCCAAGCCCTCCAAGGAACAGGGCGAGTCTTTGTCGTCCGCCTTCCCGGAAACCGCGCCTGAGGCCCAGCCGGACGCCCCTGCCGGGTTCCCTCCAGAGTTGCCGCCAGAGTTCCCGCGAGATTTCCAGCCGGACTTCCAGGACGCCGTCTGCCCGGAAAACGGCATCTCCGCGCCCGGGGCCGACGAGCTTACTCCGACGGACGGCTAACTCCGCTTGGGCCGCCCGGCGCCGCGGCCGCCCCGTCCTGGAAGGGGCGTACGGTGGCGGTCGGAGGCCTTTGAGACGGGAAGCTGCCCCCGCAACCCCGACAGGGCGCCGACGGTCCTCCCGGGCGCGCCGATTGTTGACAATAACCCGCGCTTCCACTACATTAAGCGGGTGACAACGCCCTGACACGCCGGGTCCGCGCCTTCATACAAAGGGCGGGCGTCCGTCGGCATAGGCCCGGAACGCGGGAAGCCTCGCCGACGCGGCTTCGGGGCTTTTTTTGCGCGTCCGGCCCGCTCCATGGCGTGCAGCGCGCCGCCATCCTGCCCCATGCGGGCGCCTCCAGCCGTTTCTCGGCTCTACCCGGCGCCTCCGAAGCGCTTTCCGGGCCTGCCGGGGTCGTTCCGAGCCTTTCGCGCGCGCCTCGGGGCGCGGGCTTGCGCTTTTCCCGGGCCCTTCCCGACAAGCCGCCTCCCAAGCCAACAAGACCCCCAAGGTGACACATATGGACACAGCGGCCTGGAAGATCCCGCCGCAGGAGATCGAGGATAAAAGCTTCGCCATCATCGACAAGGAGGCGGGGCCCCACAAGTGGGCTCCCGCCGCCTGGACCGTAGTGAGAAGGCTCGTCCACACCTCCGCCGACTTCGATTACGTGAAGGACACGGTCATGAGCCCCGGGGCCGTCGAGGCCGGAGTCGCGGCCATCAAGGCCGGCCCGCTGATACTCACCGACACGAAGATGGCCCTCTCCGGAATCAACCGCGCGAACTTGGCCTCCTATGGGGCCGAGCTGTTGTGCCTGGTTGACGACCCCAGGACGGCGGAGGCCGCGAAGGCGAGCGGCTCCACCCGCTCCCAGGCGGCTGTGGACGTGGCTTTACTCCACCACGTTACCGCCTCCAGGCCGGCGATCTGGGCCGTCGGCAACGCCCCCACCGCCCTCTACCGCCTGATGGAGAGGCTCCAGGGCGATCCTTCGCTTCCCGAGCCGGCCTTAGTGATAGGGCTTCCCGTGGGTTTCGTGAACGCCTACGAGTCGAAGCGCGATCTCGCGGCCTCAAAGATCGCCCGCTTCATCACCAACCTGAGCCGCAAGGGCGGCTCCAACGTAGCCGCCGCCGCGGTCAACGCGCTCGCCAAGCTGGCGCTCAAGGCCTAGCCGGACGGCCCGGAGTCCGGACGGCCCTTAATCCGGAATGCCCGCAGTCCGGAATGCCCGGAGTCCGGAATGCCCGGAGTCCGGAAGGCCTCAAACCCATGAGTCCCGGAGTCCCTGAAGGCCGTGGGCATTTTTTCCCGCGGACAGCGGGCCGGAGCTGGAGCTGGACCGGGGAGCCATTCGCGGGCCGGGCCCCGCGCCCGAAAAGGGCGGCTATTCCAAGCCGGCGCCCCCCCCGCCGGTCCTTCCTTCCTGAAAGGGGCAAAGGATGTCAGGCGAAGAGGTGAGAAAATGCCCGGCGGTGCTCTTGTCCGCCCCCTCCTCGGGCCAGGGCAAGACGACGGTGACGGCCGCCCTGGCCCGCCACCACTGCAGGAAAGGCCGGAAGGTCAGGGTCTTCAAGTGCGGCCCGGACTTCCTGGACCCCATGATCCTCGCCCGGGCCTCCGGCTCGCCCGTGTACCAGCTAGACTTGTGGATGGTGGGCGAGTCCAACTGCGACGCCCTCCTCTGGGAGGCGGCGGGCGACGCGGATCTCATAATAGTGGAGGGGGTGATGGGCCTCTTCGACGGGAGCCCCTCCGCGGCCGATCTAGCCCAGCGTTTCGGCATACCGGTCCTCGCCGTAATCAACGCCCAGGCCATGGCCCAGACCTTCCCTGCGATAGCCCACGGGCTCTCCACCTGGCGCGAGGGGCTCCCCTGGGCCGGGGTGCTGGCCAACCGCGTGGCCGGTGAGAGCCACGCGCAAATCCTCTCCGATTCGCTCCCTCCAGGCATGCGCTGGTACGGCGCCCTGTACCGCGGGTCGGACGTGGAACTCCCGTCCAGGCACCTGGGGCTCGTGCAGGCCTCGGAGCTCGACGATCTGGACCGCCGACTGGACCGCGCGGCCGATCACCTCTCCTCCCAAGGCATCTCGGACGTGCCGCCGGAGGCGGCCTTCACGAGGAAGGGCACTGACTTCTCGCCTTGGAAGGGCCGCCTGGAAGGCGTAAGGCTCGCGGTAGCCCGCGACGACGCCTTCAGCTTCATCTACCAGGGGAACCTGGACCTGTGGCGCCTCATGGGCGCGGAACTTGCCTTCTTCTCCCCAGTGGCGGGAGATCCCTTCCCCGAGTGCGACGCGCTGTACCTGCCCGGCGGCTACCCGGAACTGCACCTGCGGGCCCTTTCCGCGAACCGGGGCGTGATGGAGGGCGTCCGGCGGCACTTCGAGGCGGACAGGCCGATCCTGGCCGAGTGCGGGGGCATGCTCTATTTGCTCGAAGAGCTGGGCCTGGACGGAGTCTACTCCGAGATGGCAGGGCTGCTCCCCGGCCGCGCGGCGCTTACGGGCGGGCTCCGGGGGCTCGGGCTCATGAGCGCGGATCTCCCCGAGGGGACCGTCCGCGGGCATTCCTTCCACCACTCCACCCTGAAGATCGACATGGCGCCCGTCTGCAGGGCCAAGCGCCAGGACCAGCGCCGCAAGGAGAGCGAGGACATCTTCCGCGCCCGCCGCCTGACGGCGTCCTACGTCCATTTCTACCTGCCCTCAAACCCGGAGGCCGCCGCCAGGCTTTTCGCCAAGTGAGCCGGGCGGGCGGGCGGCCGGCCGGGCTGGGCCGGACGCCGCGTCAGCGCTGGCGTAGCTGCGGCCGGAAGTTCGGCGCTCGCGGCGGCACCGGCCGACGCGATCGGGTTTTCGGTCCGCCGTGGCTTTTCGATTGTTTCGTGTTTTTCGAGTGGTGGTTTGCTTTGATCGGGTTTCTTCGATTGCATGATCCCAGATCGTTTTTAGCCCTGGTTCACATAATTGCTTTCCTGACAGGATTTCCGTGCGGTGCTGAACCTAAACGGACCCTAAAACACTGAGAAATTCAGAGCAGAGCAGAGCAGACAGAGCAGACAGAGCTGAGCAGACAGAGCTGAGCAGACAGAGAAGAGAAGAGCGGCGCAGAGCAGACAAGAGCGGAATTGAGTCGATCGCAGACGGCCGCCTGGTTCCGCGTAGCCGAAACCTTTCAGACAGCCCGAAACACTCCACCCAAGTCCAGAAACGCTCCATTAATCATTCCGTCCCGTTCCGGACGCCCTTGAGGCCTTTCGCGACCTCAGCCAGAAAACGCTACCGTCGGCGATCTGCAACAGAAAGAGATGCGCAAGCCGGGACGCGCCCTCCGGAGCGGGGGCGCGGAGCGGCGCCAGGCCCCGCGCGCGAGAGGGGCATCGGGGGTTTCGAAAAATGCTTCTGGGGAATTTCTACGACGGGCTGGAACTCCGCCGCGGCAACAAGATCGTGTACGCCCGCTTCAACTCGCCCCACGCGGTGCTTTCCACCGCCAGGGCCAACGGAGGCTACCGCGAGGATCTCCTCTACCTCTTCAACCACCAGGCCTGCGAGCCGTCCGGCCACGGGGGCGGCAAGGCCATGCTGGGCTACACCGACCCCGAGAGGTACCTGGAGGAGCTCTGCGCCCAGCACGGCATTGGCCCGCCGTCCAGGTGCGCGGCGCTGTCCACCGCCGCCAACATGCGGCTGTGCGACGCGAGATCGGAGAGCTACAAGGATCTCACCGTGGCGGCCGTGTCCACCGCTGGAGTGGAAAGCAACGCCGGCCGCGCCGGGGACCCCGCGTCGGGCTACGAGGGCAGGGACGGCTACGAGGACATCCCGCGCTGGAAGAAGGCGCTTGAGGGGGCCCACAAGCTTCCGCCGCGGGCGGGCGGGAGCGGGGGCCCCTCCGGCGCTTCAGGGCCGTACGGCGTTTCCGGAACCCCGGAACCTTCCGGCTCCTCCGAGTTGCCGCCCCACGGCACCATCAACGTCATGGTGTTCGTGAACCTCCCCCTCACCCCGGGGTGCCTGGCCAGGTCCGTCATGATGGCCACCGAGGCCAAGACAGCGGCGTTGCAGGAGCTGAACATCAACTCCCGCTACTCGGACGGCCTGGCTACCGGCACGGGGACCGACCAGATGGGGGTTGCCTCGATGCGCGTGGACGGCTTCCCGCCGCTCACGAGCGCGGGCAAGCACTCCAAGCTGGGCGAGCTCATCGGGATCGCCGTAAAGGGGGCCGTGAAGCAGTCCCTCCTAAACCAGAACAGCCTCACCCCGGACAGGCAGTGTTCTGTCAAGCTCCTGCTCGAGCGCCTCTTCGAGAAGGACGGCGTCCACCGAACCACCAGGGACGAGGTGGTCGAGCTCTTCGCCGCCCGCATGGACCCGGAGACCTCCGAGCTATTCCGCTGCAACAGCAAGGCCGCCCTGTGCGA